>NZ_JBMVFV010000028.1:0-65078 GCF_049538395.1 Micromonospora sp. AB353
GGCCTCGGCGTACCGCTCCAGCGGCACGGTCTTCAGCTCGCGGGTGGCGTCGGCTAGCGGGACGCGGACGATGTCCGTGCTCTGCATCGCGACCATCTTGCCCCAGTCGCCCTCGTGCGCGGCGTCGATCGCGTGCAGGCCGAGCCGGGTGGCCAGCACCCGGTCGAACGCGGTCGGGGTGCCACCGCGCTGGATGTGGCCGAGCACCACGGTGCGGGCCTCCTTGCCGGTCTTCGCCTCCAGCTGCTCGGCCAGCCACTGGCCGATGCCGCCGAGACGGACGTGACCGAACGCGTCCAGCTCCTGGTTGTGCAGCACCATCTGGCCGTCCAGCGGCTGGGCGCCCTCGGCGACCACGACGATCGGGGCGTACTGGTGCTGGAAGCGCTTCTCGACGTAGCCGGCGACCTGCTCGACGTCGAACTGCCGCTCCGGCAGCAGGATCACGTTGGCGCCACCGGCGAGGCCGGCGTGCAGGGCGATCCAGCCGGCGTGCCGGCCCATGACCTCGACCACCAGGGTGCGGTGGTGGCTCTCCGCGGTGGTGTGCAGCCGGTCGATCGCCTCCATGGCGATGTTGACGGCGGTGTCGAAGCCGAACGTGTAGTCGGTCGCACCGAGGTCGTTGTCGATCGTCTTCGGCACACCGATGACGTTGACGCCCAGCTCGTGCAGCTTGGTGGCGACGCCGAGCGTGTCCTCGCCGCCGATCGCGATCAGCGCGTCCACGCCCTGGGCGGCGAGGTTGTCCTTGATCCGCTCCACGCCGTTCTCGATCTTGAACGGGTTGGTGCGGGACGAGCCGAGGATGGTGCCGCCGCGCGGCAGGATGCCACGCACCTCGGCGATGCCGAGCGGCTTGGTCAGGCCCTCGAGCGGGCCCTTCCAGCCGTCCCGGAAGCCCACGAACTCGTGACCGTAGGTGGCGACGCCCTTGCGGACCACCGCCCGAATCACCGCGTTGAGACCTGGGCAGTCGCCGCCGCCGGTGAGCACGCCGATACGCATGATCTGCTCATCCTCCTGGAGCATCAGGTGAAGCCCGGATAAGCCCCAGGATATGTGTCAGATCAGACCATCGGCGCCGTTGCCGGCCCGGGGCGGGCCGTCACTGCGCACTGTAGTCGGCGCAGGTGTACGCCGGCACCGCACCCCGGGCCGTCCCGGACGGCGGACGGGCTACCCGTCAGTAGCTGACCTCGTGGTTCTCCCCCGCCTTCGGCGGCTTGCCGGTCACCGCCGCCTTGGCGAAGCCGAGCAGGTTGACAACGGCGCTGCCGGGCGAGTCCCAGTACTCCGCCGACCCGGCGTGCACCTTGATCAACGTGATCCCGGGCGTGTCCAGCCCGTCCGGGAACCACGCCTTCAGCAGCGGGCTCCACAACTCCTTCGCCCGGCCCGGGTCCCACTCCTCGGTGGCGGTGCCGGCGACCGACACCCAGGCGTGGTGACGCTGGTCGGAGAAACCGACGTTGACCTGCGGGTTGACCCGAATCTGCCGCACCTTCGCCGAATCGGCGTACGCGAAGAACCAGAGGTCGCCGTCGAAGTCCGCCTCCTGCAACCCCATCGGGCGGCTGATCAGACGCCCGTCCACGCCGGTGGTGGTGAGCAGGCAGATCCGGGCGTCCCTGATCAGCTCGGTGACCCGGCGGCGGGCGTCCGCGGCGTTTGTCGGCTCATTGCTCATGGGGCACTCCTGTCTCGGATCGGCGTAGATGCCGCTCCCGTGCCCTGGGCGGAACCGGTCAAACCTCCCGCGCCGTCATCGCCCGCCACCGCGCCAGGTTGTGCCGCGCGTCCACGAGCGCGTCGTGCCGGTCGGCCTCGGCGTCCGGCAGCCGGGGGCGCCCCCGGTCGTCCCAGAGCTGGCGCAGCTCCTTGGTGAAGCGGGGGATCTCCCGGGGCAGCGCCGGCATCGCGCCCCAGAGCTGGGCCAGCACGACGTGGTCGTAGGCGGCGTACCAGGCCCACAGCTCCAGTTGCTCGCCCGGCCGGTCCCGCACCGGCTCCAGCAGGAACTCGTGCAGGTCGTCGCGGATGCGCGCGCGGGAGCGCCAGGCCCGGTCGGCCGGCGACGGGAGCTTGTCCAGCACGTTGCGCCGCACCCAGGGCACCGCACGGGAGTCGTCGAACTCGGTGGAGACCGCGTAGAACTCGCGGCCGTACTCGTCGACGACGCCGATCGACACCAGGTCGACGATGCGGCCGTCCTCGATGAATTCGCAGTCGTAGAAATAGCGGTAGACCATCGCCCCCATCCTCGCCCATCACCGGCGCGGACCGGTCGCCGGGGCGTCCGCCGAGGTCGGCGGGCGTGCCGGCGGCGGCCGGGCATGGTCACGGAAGTGTTTCCGGGGGTGTACAGCACGCGACGAGAGCGTCATGATCTGATGTGTACCGCCGTCGGGCGCCGAACCGGTTGAGCTGCCTCGTACCGGGAATGACAGCTTCACCCGGTGTGCGAGTCGTGACTTCTGACCGGGGAGGGGTTGAGCCGTGGAGTCTCGCCTGCCGGAGCCGGGTGACGCGCTCACGGGTGTGGAGATGTTCGCCGGGCTCGAGCCGGAGGTGCGGCAGCGTGTCATCGCCGCGGCCGTACCGCGCACCTACCGCAAGGGCCAGCTGCTCTTCGTCGAGAACGATCCCGGCGAGTCGCTGATCGTGCTGCGCCGCGGCGCGGTGGCGGTGTTCCGCACCGCCCCGACCGGCGAACGCGCGGTGCTGTCGGTGATCCGACCCCCGGACGTGCTCGGCGAGGTGTCCCTGTTGGACGCCTCCACCCGCTCGGCGTCGGCCGAGGCGATCGAGGACTGCGCCGCGCTGGCGCTGTCCCGGCCCGCGTTCATGGAACTGGTGCACTCCAACCCGCGCATCCTGGACGCGGTGATGCGCTCGCTGGGCCAGCTGATCCGCCGGCTCACCGAGCAGAACGCCGACCACGTCTTCCTCGACCTGCCCGGCCGGGTCGCAAAGACGCTGGTCCGGCTCGCCGGCGAGAGCCAGGCCCCGATGATCACCATCGAGCTGAACCAGAGCCAGCTCGCCGAGATGGCGGGCGGTTCCCGGCAGAGCGTCAACCAGGCCATCGGCTCGTTCGCCAGCCGGGGCTGGCTGCGCACCGAAGGGCGCCGCATCGTGGTCACCGACGTGGCCGCGCTGCGCCGCCGGGCCGGCATGAACGACCGCTGACACGACGACGGCGGGGGCCGGCGGTCGTCCCGCCGGCCCCCGCCGCGTTCGTCGTACGCCGGTCAGTCGTCCTTGGTGTCGGCCGGGGGCGAGCTCGGGCCCGGGCCGATCTTCGACGGGTCGGTCTTCTTCGGCGGGGTCGTCGTGGTGGTCGTGGTCTCGGTCGATCCGCTACCCGCGGGCTGCTCCACCATGCCTTTTTCCTCCAGTTCGGCGAGGGTTACGGCGTCCACGTCGACCGTGTCGCCGACGGCCCACACCGTCCCCCGTGGATCGGTCCATGAGGCGGACAGCCGGACGTGCACGGCAAACTCCCTGTCGACGGGACTTCCTGCTAGGGGAGACTAGACCCGGCCGAACAGCCGTGACGTCCCGCCGACCCGTCGGGTACCCGACTGCACGGCCGCGCGGGACACTGGGGACCTCACGCGTACGGAGCCGGACATCGACCTCACCTGTGGACACTGCACCCGGACCGCCGGGCCGGACGACCGTTTCTGCGGTGGGTGCGGTCGCCCGCTTGCGGCTGCCTGCCCAGGCTGCGGCCACGCCAACGACAGCGGCGCCAACTTCTGCACCAACTGCGGTCAGCCGCTGCGCGACCACGCGGTCACGGTGCAGGAGGACCGCCGCCAGGTGAGCGTGCTCTTCATCGACATCGTCGACTTCACGACATACGCCGAGCGGGCCGACCCGGAGCAGGCCCGCAGCCTGCAACAGGTCTACTTCGCCACCGTGCGCCGGCTGGTGCACCAGTACGGCGGCGTGGTGGAGAAGTACATCGGCGACGCGGTCATGGCGCTGTTCGGCGCACCGGTCGCCACCGACAACGACGCGCTGCGCTGCGTACGCGCCGGGCTGGAGTTGCAACGCAGCCTGGCCCGGCAGCCGGCCGGCCCGCATCCGCCGCTCGGGTTCCGGGTCGGCATCGCCACCGGCGAGGCCCTGGTCGACCTGGCCGCGGCGCGCGACGGCGGCCAGGCGTTCGTCACCGGCGACGTGGTGAACACCGCCAGCCGGTTGCAGGGGCTGGCCCCGGTCGGCGGCGTGGTGGTCGACGAGAGCACCTGGGCGGCCACCCGGCGCGAGATGGAGTACGACGACCAGCCGCCGGTCACGTTGCGCGGCCGGTCCGCGGTGAGCCGGATCTGGCTGGCCGTGCGGGCACGGCCCCGGCGCGACGGGCAGACCGCCGAGCTGACCCCGATGGTCGACCGGGACCACGAGCGGGGCCTGCTGGTCAGCGCGCTGCACCGCACGCTCACCGAGCGCACCTCGCAGCTGCTCACCGTCTTCGGCCCGGCCGGGGTGGGCAAGAGCCGGCTGCTGCGTGAGCTGGCCCGGCACGCCGCCAGCCTGCCCGGTACCCGGGTCACCTGGCTGACCGGCCAGTGCCCGCCGTTCGGCGAGAACGTCACCTACGCGGCGCTGGCCGACATCGTCCGGAGCTGGGCCGGGCTGACCGGCGCGGACGACCCGGCCGCCAGCCGGGACCGGCTGCGCGAGCAGCTGGGCCGGCTCGCCGACCCGCACGCGGTACGGCTGGCCGAGGCGCTGGGCCCGCTCGTCGGCGTCTCCGGGGAACGGCTCACCTCGGCCGAGACCGAGGCGGCGTGGCGGCGGTTCCTGCTCACCCTGGCCGCGACCGGTCCCACGGTGCTCGTCTTCGAGGACATGCACTGGGCCGACGAGGCGATGCTGTCCTTCGTCGAGCAGCTCGGCGCGGCGGCCCGCAACGTGCCGTTGCTCGTCGTCGCGACCGCGCGGCCGGAGCTGCGCGAACGGCACCCGGCCTGGACCGGCACGATCAGCGGGGCGATGTCCATCTCGGTGCCGCCGATGCACGACGGCGACATCGACACGCTCTACTCACTGCTGCTCGGTCAGGCCACGCTGCCGCAGGAGGCGCGCGCGCCGCTGATCGAGTTCGCCGACGGCAACCCGCTCTACGCCCAGGAGTACGCGCGGATGCTGCTCGACGGCGGGCTGGCCGAGCGGACCGCCGCGCTCGCGCTCGTCGACCCCGTCGGCGGCGCCGGGATGCCGCGTACCGTGCAGGCGGTCATCGCCAACCGGCTGGACCTGCTCGACCCGGCCGACCGCACGGTGCTCCAGGCCGCCTCGGTGGTCGGCGTGCAGTTCTGGGCCGCGCCGGTGGCGCTGGCGCTGGGCCGCCCGGTGGAGTGGGTCGAGCGCGCGCTGCACCACCTCCAGCGGCGTGACCTCGTCTACGAGCTGCCCGTCTCGACCATGCCCGGCCAGGCGGAGTACCGGTTCCGGCACGTGCTGGTCCGGGACGTCTGCTACCAGCGGCTGCCCCGCGCCGAGCGGGTCGCCCGGCACCAGCGCACCGCCGACTGGCTGGAGCAGCTCGCCGACGGCCGGCAGCACGACCTGGCCGAGGTGCTGGCCAACCATCGCTGGGCGGCGCACGAGATCGCCCGTACCGTCGGGCTGGACCAGGCCCCGCACGCCGCCGCGACCCGGTCCGCGCTGCACCGGGCCGCCCGCCGGGCGTACGACCTGCACGCGCTGGAGACCGCCGCCACGCTCGTGGACCGCGCGTTGAGCGTGGAGTGCGGCCCGGACCCGGCACTCGAACTGTTCCGGGCCGAGCTGGCGTTCTACCGGGACCGTGACGGCTTCCTCGACGGTGGCGGGACGGCGCTGCTCACCACGCTGGCCGACCGGCTGACCGGCGCCGGTGACCGGCCCGGCGCGGCGAAGGCGTGGCGGCTGCTGGCCACTGCGGCGTTCGCGCGGGCCGACCGTTCGGAGCTGATGCGCTGCCTGGACCGCGCGATCGGGCTGCACGCCACGCTGCCGGACAGCGAGGACAAGGTGGGCGTGCTGCTGGAGCTGGCCCGGGCGCACATGCTCGACGCGGAGACGGAGCCGGCGTGCGCGGCCGCGCGTACCGCCGCCGAGCTGGCCGAGCGGCTGGGGCTGCGCGAGGCCCGGGCGAACGCGCGCATCACGCTCGCCGTGGTCCGCTACCAGGCCGGTGCCGAGGAGGCGTACGCCGAACTGGCCGAGGTGACCGAGGAGTGCCGGGTGGAGCGGCTGACCAGCCGCCGCCGCGCGGTGCACAACCTGGCCTGGGTGCTGCAGGAGGAGGGTGACCTGGCCGGCTCGGCGCGGCTGGTCGACGAGCAGCGCTCCCTGGACCTGGCCGGCGAGCACGCCCTGACGGTGAGCTTCAGCGACCAGTGGGCCCGGTCGTACTACAGCGGGGACTGGACGTCGGCGCTGCGGATGGCCGAGGGGTCGACGCGGCGCCCGACCGACGAGTGGGACCTGCACATCGTGGCCGTGTCCGGCTGGATCCGGGCGCTCGGCGACGACCCGGCCGGCCCGGGCACCGGCGAGGACCTCGTGGACCAGGCGCTCGTGGCGGCCCGCCGCAGCGGCTTCCAGCGCGTGCTGCGCTCCACGCTGGCGCACGCCGCGCTCTGCCGCGCGGTGCAGGGCCGCCGGGACGAGGCGGTGGCGCTGCTGTCCGAGCTGGACGAGGACTGGCGGCAGACCCGGATGATCCCGTTCGCCGAGTGGGTGCCGGCGGTCGGCCACGTCGCCGCGCTGCTCGGCGGCGACGCCGCGGTGCTGGTGCGCGACCTGCTGGCGCGCTCGCCGCGGACCACCCGCTGGGCGCGGGCCGCCGGGCGGTCGGCCGAGGCGGCGCTGGCCCGGGGTGACGGCGACGCCGCGCGGGCGGGCCGGCTGCTCCTCACCGCGGCCGAGGGGTACGCGGAGATGACCGACGTCACCGACCAGATGATCGCGTCCGCGCTGGCGGTCGGGCCGCTCACCGAGGCGGATCCGCCGGCCGCGGCGGCGACGCTGGACCGGGTACGCGCGTTCGCCGGCCGGCACGCCGCCAGCGGGTTGCTCCGGATCGCCGGGGCGGGCTGAGGGTCAGGCCGGGACCGGCTGCCGTGCCGCGGCGCTCTTGGCCTTCTGCGCGTACGTGTCGACGTACTCGCGGCCGGACAGTTCCATCAGCTCGTACATGATCTCGTCGGTGACCGCCCGCTCGACGAACCGGTCGCCGGCCATCCCGGCGTAGCGGGAGAAGTCCAGCGGCGGCCCGAAGCGGATCCGCACCCGGCCCAGGTTCGGGATGATCTGGCCGGTGGGCTGGATCGCGTCGGAGTTGAGCATGGCCATCGGCACGACCGGGGCGCCGCTCTCCAGCGCCAGCCGCGCCACGCCGGTCTTGCCCCGGTAGAGCCGGCCGTCCGGCGAGCGGGTGCCCTCCGGGTAGATCCCGGCGATGCCACCGGCGCGCAGCACGGAGAGCTGGGTGTCGAGGGCGGCGCGGGCGGCCCGCCCGCCGGAGCGGTCGACCGGGATGGTGCCGGAGCCGACGAAGAACATCTTGGTGAGCCGGCCCTTGAGTCCCTTACCGGTGAAGTATTCGGCTTTCGCGATGAAGGTGACTTTTCGCTTGACGATCAGCGGTGTGAAGATCGAATCCGAGAAGGAGAGGTGGTTGCTGGCCAGGATCACCGGGCCGGTGGCCGGAACGTGTTCCAGCCCTTCCACCTGCGGACGGAAGATCAGCCTCAGCAGCGGGCCGAGAACGACGTACTTCAGCAGCCAGTACAGCACCGGCGTCCTTCCCGTGTCGGTGGCGGCGGACGGGTCGCCGCGTGGCCCCGCGGGCGCCGGCGGCGCCCACGGGAGTCCGGGAAGAGGGTACGAACGACGAGCGGCACGCCACAACGCACTCCCGGAACCGGGTGCCGACGTGTCACGATTCAGGGCACGGGCAGGGATCGGCGAAGGGGGTGTCCGGTGTCAGGGGGCGGGCCCCGTCGGGGACGACGGGACAACGGGCTCGACGCGGCCGAGTACGCGGTCGCGGGCGACGTCGATCCACGCGTCGGCGAGCACCTGCTCGACGTGCTCGCCGCCGGTGGCATCGCGGCCTACCTCCAGCCCTCGGCCGACCTGAACCCGGTGACCCGCACCACCACCGTCCCGGCCCGCCCGGTCGACCGGCTCTACGTCGACAGGTCGCACCTGACCACCGCCCGCGACTACCTGACCCAGCTCGCCGACGAGGGCGCGGGCGACCCGCCGCGCGCCGACGAGCCCGACATCGAGGCCGAGTGGGCGAAGATCGTCGCCGGTTTCCACACCACGCCGAGCGCCGGCAGCCACCCCTGGCCCGCCGCCGAGGACGTGGACGACCCGCCCGCGCCGGGCACCGCCGCGGGCGGCCGGGCCGAGGAGCCCGCCGGGCCGACCGCCACCGACGTGCGCCGGCTGCCGTACGCCGCCGACGTCTCCGGCGTCTCGCTCAGCCGGGACCGCCACGACGAGCCCTCGCTGCTCGACGGCCTGGACACGTTCGGCGCGAACCTGCCCGACGAGGCGTCGGACGAGGATCACTACACCCCGCCCCCGCCGCCCCCGCTGCCCCGCTTCTCCAAGTACGCGGTGCTCGGCGTGGCCTGCATCGTGCTCGGCTTCCTGCTGTTCCTGTCCCCCACCGTGGTGTCGCTGGTCGACCCGTCGGTGGTCACGCTGCTCGGCTTCACCGGCATCCTGGCCGGTTTCGTGATGCTGATCTGGCGGCTGCGTCCGGGCGACCGGGACGACCACGACCCGGACGACGGCGCGGTCGTCTGACACCGCCGCCGGGCGCTGCCCGGATGCCGGGACGCCGCCCGCCCTGGGCCGGGGCGTAACAAGCGTGTAACTTACAGTCAGTAGGAATAGGCTGAACGTCACGTCCCGCACCGGCTGTCCGGCTTGCGTCTCCTTCCGGGTCGCCGGTCCCCTGCTGAGCGGATTGCCCGAGATGCGACAGAGCCCCCTCGTGGTGGTGGCCAACCGCCTCCCCATCGACGACAGCGTGGCGCCCGACGGCGCCTTCGAGTGGCGCCGCAGCCCCGGCGGCCTGGTGAGCGCCCTGCACCCGCTGCTGCGGCAGACACCCGCCACCTGGGTGGGGTGGGCCGGCGGCACCGGTCCCGCGCCCGAGCTGCCGGATGTGGACGGCGTGCGCATGCACACCGTGCCACTGAGCGCCGAGGACTTCCGCGACCACTACGAGGGCTTCGCCAACGCCACCCTCTGGCCGCTCTACCACGACGCCGTCGAGCAGCCGGAGTACCACCGCCGCTGGTGGGAGGCGTACCAGCGGGTCAACCAGCGGTTCGCCGAGGCCGCGGCCCAGGTGGCCGAGCCGGGCGGCCTGGTCTGGGTGCAGGACTACCACCTCCAGCTGGTGCCGGGCCTGCTCCGCGAACTGCGCCCCGACCTGCGGATCGGGTTCTTCCTGCACGTGCCGTTCCCGCCGCCGGAACTGTTCATGCAGCTGCCCCGCCGGGCCGAGCTGCTGCGCGGCATGCTCGGCGCCGACCTGGTCGGCTTCCAGCGGGCCCAGGCCGCGCACAACTTCGCCCAGCTCGCCGCCAAGGTGCTCGGCCTGCCCGCCACCGACCGGCGGATCGGCGTGGACGGCCGGGTGGTGCGCATCGGCGCCTTCCCGGTCGCCATCGACACCGCCGAGGTGTCCGCGCTCGCCGCCCGCCCCGAGGTCGCCGAGCGGGCCCGCCGGCTACGGCAGGATCTCGGCCGGCCCGAGCACGTGATCCTCAGCGTCGACCGGATGGACTACACGAAGGGCATCGAGCAGCGCCTCAAGGCGTACCGGGAGCTGCTCGCCAACGGCGACATCAAGGTCCGCGACACGGTGCTGGTCCAGGTCGCGGTGCCCAGCCGCGACCGGGTGGCGCAGTACCAGATCCTGCGCGACCGGGTGGAGCACCAGGTCGGCCGGATCAACGGCGAGTTCGGCCGGGTCGGCGAACCGGCGATCCACTACCTCTCCCAGCCCTTCGACCGCGCCGAACTGGTGGCGCTCTACCGGGTCGCGGACGTGATGGCGGTGACGCCGCTGCGCGACGGCATGAACCTGGTCGCCAAGGAGTACGTGGCGGCCCGCGTCGACGGCACCGGCGCGCTGCTGCTGAGCGAGTTCGCCGGCGCCGCCTCCGAGCTGGAGCAGGCGTACCTGGTCAACCCGCACGACCTCGACGGCCTCAAGCAGGGGTTGCTGGCCGCGCTGCGCGCCGGCCCGGAGGACGTCGAGGCCCGGATGCGTGCGATGCGCGACCACCTGGCCCACAACGACATCCACGCCTGGGCGGCGTCCTACCTCAGCGCGTTGGAGGAGAGCGGGACGCTCGTCGGCCGCCGCCCCGCCGCCCGGTGACCGGAGCCCCGGCGCTCACCCCTGGGCGGGCGCCGGGTCCTTGTCCAGCCAGTCCAGGATCGCGTCGATCGGCTCCCGCCAGCGGGCGTCGAGCATCAGGTCGTGTCCCATGCCGGGGAAGAGCAGCGGTGCCGAGGCGTACCGCCGGGCGGCCCTGGTCAGCGCCGTCGCCGGCAGCACCCGGTCGTCCGGGCTGCCCAGCACCAGCACCGGCGGGCGGCCCACCGCCGGCTCCGGGGACCGGCCGGTCAGCAGTTGCCACTGCGCCCGCCGCCCGGCCCGGCCCAGCCGGGCCAGGTGCCGCCGCGCGTCGGCGTCCGGCAGCTCCCGGCTGAACAACTGCCGCCGGTTGAGCCGCAGCCCGGCGCCGAAGACCGCCGGCACCGTGCCCACCGGGTTGCGCCGCAACGCCGTGCCGAAGGTCGCCCAGCCGCCGAGCACCGGCGCCACCAGCACCGCGGCCCGCGCCGGGTAGCGGGCCATCGCGTGCGCCACGACCCGGGCGCCGGCGCCGTGCCCCACCAGCACCGCCTGCCGCGGCAGGCTCGCCGCCACCTGCGTCACGTCATGGGTGTACGACCGCAGCGTCGCCTCCGGCGCCGGCTCGCTGCCGCCGTGCCCGCGCAGGCTCAGCGCGTACGCCGGGAAGCCGCGACCGGCGGCGTGCCCCAGCCAGTGCTCGGCGAAGGCCCACGCGCCGTGCCCGAACCCGGGCACGAACAGCAGCGGCGGCTTCGCCTCCTCCCGCTCCGGCAGGGCGGCGAGCACCTCCCGGCGGGCGGGCCGTTCCGGCCGGGCCCACTCCCAGGACCGGACCACCCGCACCCGCTCGGCCGCCGTCATTTACCCTCCTCCAGCTCGTGCAGCGCCCGCTGGAGCGCGCGCAGGTAGTCGGCGTGCCCGACCTCGAACCAGTGCCGGGTGCTGTCCTTGACCTTCGCCGAGTACCGCTCCCCCAGGCCGTCCCGGACCCTGCGGTCGAACGCGGCGGCCCGCTCCGGCCGGGTGGCGCGCAGCGTGAGCAGCCGGGCGAACAGCACGCTCTGCCAGTGCGAGATCGGGAAGATGCCGGAGTCCGGCTGCACCAGGCCGACCACGGCGAGCGTGGGATGACCGGCGGTGAACGCGTTGAGCCACAGCCGGGGCCGCCCGGATCCGTCCTCGTCGCCGAGCACCCGGCCCTTGAGGAACTCGAAGCGCGGCAGGTAGCCGGTGGCGAAGACGACCAGTTCCGGATCGATGCGGCGGCCGTCGGTCAGCTCCACCGCGCGGTCGTCGAAGCGGGCCACGTCCGGCACCGGGGTGATCTCGCCGTGGCCGACGTAGTAGACGAGCTGGCTGTTGGCGATCGGGTGCGTCTCGTAGACCCGGTGGTCCGGCTTCGGCATGCCGAACCGGGTCAGGTCGCCGACGGTCAGCCGCAGCGTCCAGTGGTAGAGCCACTGCCGTACGCGCAGCGGCACCCGCAGCGCCAGCAGCGTGTCGTTGACCTGGTCGGCGGGGCGGCCGAGGACGTACTTCGGGGCGTACCAGTAGCCGCGGCGGGTGGAGTGCCAGCAGTGCGACGCCTGCTGCGCCGCCTCGACCGCGATGTCGCAGCCGGTGTTCCCGGCGCCGACCACGAGCACCCGCTTGCCGCGCAACTGCGCCGGGTCCTTGTAGGACGAGGCGTGCATGACCTCGCCGCGGAACTCCTCCAGCCCTTCGTAGCGGGGCAGCTTCGGCGACCAGTTGTGGCCGTTGGCGAGCACCACC
Source organism: Micromonospora sp. AB353 (assembly GCF_049538395.1). Lineage (NCBI taxonomy): Bacteria > Bacillati > Actinomycetota > Actinomycetes > Micromonosporales > Micromonosporaceae > Micromonospora > Micromonospora sp. AB353. The sequence continues at coordinate 12,176 of NZ_JBMVFV010000028.1, forward strand.
GCGGCGTACCGGGAGGTGCGCTCGGGGCCGTAGCCGCCGGTGCTGCGCGTCGTCACGTCCCAGCGGTCCCCCGCGACCGGCTCGACGCGGACCACCTCGGTGCCGAACCAGACGTGCTGGCGCAGGTCGAAGTGGTCGGCGTACCGCTCGAAGTAGGACAGCAACTGGCTGTGGTGCGGGTAGTCCGGCCAGTCGTCGGGCATCGGGAAGTCGGGGAACTGGGTGAACGGCCGGGACGAGATCAGGTGCGTGCTGCCGTACACCGGGCTGCGGTCGTGCCGCCAGTTCCAGGCGCCGCCGACGCCCGTCTCCCGCTCGTAGCAGTCGACGCCGAAGCCGGCCTCGCGGAGGTTCTTCACGGCGGCCAGGCCGCTGGCGCCGGCGCCGATGACGCAGACCGTGTCACCACGGTCGGAGACCGGGCGGTCGTCGCGGACCGGGACGTCCGTCCGGTCCGGATCGGGGCGGCCGAGGTCGGTGGAGGAGGACACCGGGAAATCTCCTTTGTGCGGCACGCGTGCCGGGTCGGAGCGAAATCCTGCCGAGAATGCCCGCCGTTGTCCAGCCACCGGATCCGGCGCCGCCGACCCGCCCGGTCCTCCTGACACAGCGCCACCGCCGGGCCGGTCACCGAGCGTGAGTGGACCGGCCGCGCCGGAGGCGTACCCTCTTTCGCCCTTTGCTCTGCCGCCACGGACGCAGCACCGCCGGGAGCTGCGCCGACGTCGCGCGGCCCGCCGGCCGGGACGCGGCCCGGCGGTCACGGCGGGTAGCTGGTGCGTATGTGGCAGCAGAGCAAAGGCGGCGAAGCGGTGGTCCTGGCGGCGGGTCCGTGCCGGTCAGGCGGTGGGCAGCAGCAGGTCGACCAGGACCGGGAAGTGGTCGCTGGCCCTTCGGGCCGCCGGGGTGTCCACCACGTCGTAGTCGACCACGGTGATCCGGGGATCGACGAAGAGCGCGTCGATGCGGCGGCGCGGGTCGGCGCAGGAGAACGTGTGCCGGTCGGCCCGGTCGGCGGCGAGCGCCGTGTCGGTGAGCCCTTCGGCGAGTGTCTGCCAGGCCGGCCCGTCCGGGCCCTCATTGACGTCGGCACCGGCCACCACGGGCAGCGTGGACGCGTCCAGCTCACGCTTGAACGCCGCCGCCTGGGCCGGCCGCTCGGCCGGGTCGGTGGACAGGTGCGAGCCGGCCAGCAGCACGTCGACGCCGCCGACCCGGCAGTGCGCGTACGCGGCGCCGCGCATGTGCCGTCCCGGCGTCAGCGGGTACCGCTGGCAGTCGGTGTCGACGACCCGCAGCCGCAGGCTGGTCAGCAGCACGTTGCCCAGCGACGGCAGGCCACCGGCCGCCACCACCATGCCGAACGACTCGGCCAGCGCGGCGGTCTTCTGCCGCCACCGGAACCGGCGCGGTCCCTCCTGGACGATCACCACGTCCGGCGCGGCCGCACGGACCACCTCGGCGAGCGCGGCGGTGTCGTCGCGCTGGCTGTGGATGTTGTACGACACGACCCGCAGCGGCACACCCGCATCAGTCATGTCAGATCCGCCGGGCCAGGTCGGCGGCGCCGATCACGCCGGCGGTGTTGCCCAGCTCGGCCGGGCGCACCTCGGCGACGGGCAGGCGGCTGCGCTGGGCCAGCGCGTCGGCGAAGGACCGCCGGGTCGGGCCGAGCAGCAGGTCACCGGCGTCGATCACGCCGCCGCCCACCACCAGCACCTGCGGGTCGAGGATCTGCGCCATGTCGGCGAGGCTGGTGCCGAGCCAGCGGCCGACCTGGGCGAACGCCTCGGTGGAGACCGGGTCGCCGCCCTTCGCGGCGGCGGTCACCATCGGGCCGGTGATCGTCTCGGCCTCGCCCCCGGCCAGCTCCAGCAGCGCGGCCGCGCGGTGCGGCTCCTGCCGGGCGGCGGCGCGGGCGAAGCGGACCAGAGCGCTGCCGCTGGCGTACTGCTCGATGCAGCCCAGCCGGCCGCAGCCGCACTGGTGGCCGTCCGGCACGGTGAGCATGTGGCCCAGCTCGGCGGCGATGCCGTTGGCGCCGCGGACCAGGCCACCGCCGAGCACGATGCCGCCGCCGACGCCGGTGCCGATGGTGAACATGACCATCGAGTCGTCGGCGTCGCGGGCCGCGCCGTAGCGGAACTCCGCCCAGGCGGCCACGTTCCCGTCGTTCTCCACGATCACCGGCAGGCCGGTGGCGTCGCCGACGTACGTGCGCAGCGGCTCGTCCCGCCAGGCCAGGTTCGGGGCGAACAGCACGGTGGAGCGGGAGGCGTCGATCCAGCCGGCGGCGCCGATGCCGACCGCCTCCACGGCGTGACCGGCGGCCAGTTCGGTGACCACCTCGATGATGACGTCGCGGGTCTTGGCCACGTCGTCGGCGGGGGTGTCCCGTCGCGTCTGCACGAGTACCGTGCCGGCGTCGTCCACGACACCGCCGGCCACCTTCGTGCCACCGACGTCGACTCCGATGGTCAGCGTCACCGCTGCCACTCCCCTCTGCTGTGCTGCCCGGAGACCGGCCGAACCGGCCGTACGGTCCCGGGATGTCCGGTGGTCAGGCCCCGTCGCCTGGTGCGTCCGCGCCCACCTCTCCGGACGCCCGCGAGGCGGGCACCACGGGACGGCCGGCCGGTGTCCGGCTCGTGTCCGGCTCCGGCGGCCCGGCGGCGTCGGCGGTGGCACCCGAATCGGCCGCGCCCTCCCCCCGGGTGGCGGCGGACCACACGTCCTGCTCGGGTACCGGCTGAGAATCATGCCCGGTACGGGTCGCCTCGCGCCACACGTGGTCCCCGGATCCGTCCGGCGCGGGTGTGCCGTCGCCGGCGGTTCGCGCCGGCTCGGCGGGGGTGAACGCGCGCAGCAGGCTCGCCACCCCGGCCGCCAGGTCCCCGGCGCCGGTGGCGAGCAGCTCGGCGAATTCCGGACTCGGGTCGCGCAAGGCGGCGATACCACGACAGACGGGGCAGACACAGCATTCCGGCGAGCCGGTGGCGAAAGCGGCGGGCGCGGGTGTCTCCGGAGCGGGGCCGGCGCCGGGCGGGGTGTGACCGAGGACACCGGACAGGATCCCACCGAGCGGACCCCAGGCACCCGAGCCGGGTGCGGCGGCGGCCATCTTCGCGCCGGCGAGCAGTGTGGCGACGAGGCGCTCGGCCTCTTCCCGGGCCGAACCCGGATCAGTGGTGCCCATGGTTCGGCTCCTCCAGCGTGACTACCGGGACGACGGTCGGATCATTGCGCCGCACCGGGTGCTTCTACCCGGCGCTTGAGCTGCTTCAACGCCGCGTCCATGATCATTTTCTCGGCCTTGCGGCGGAACATGCCGAGCATCGCCACGGACAGCTCCACCTCAAGGGTGTACGTCACCGTGGTCGTCCCGTCCGGGTTGCCCACCAGGTCGTACGACCCGCGCTGGGAGCGCTGCATCTTCGACGGGGCGACCAGGTGCCACTCGATCCGGGAGATGTCCTCGGCGTACTCGTAGGCCAGCACGTACTCGTCGGCCATCACGCCCGCGTCGAGCGTGAACCGGACCTGGCTGGCGTAGCCGTCCTCGTACTCCTCGATCACCTCGGCCCGGCGTACCGCCTCGGCCCACTCGGGATAACTCGGGAAGTCGCAGATGACGGCCGCCACCCGGTCCGGTGACGCGCCGATGATGATCGACTGGGTGGAGGAGTCCGCCATGGGGGGAGGCTACCCGGCCGGCTCCCGCCCGGTCCCGCTCCACCCGCCGGACGGCGTCCCACCAGCCGGGCGGGCAACCTCCCTGGCAGACCCCCCGGGGTGTGCGGGTAGGTTTCGACAGAGCCGACCAGGCCGGCCCCCGCCGGTAGAGCACGAGGGAGTGCAGGTGCGCGAGTTCTCCGTCCCGCCGATCGTCACCGTCGGCGACGCGGCCAACCTGACCGACCCGGTCTGGGAAAACGCCGAGGTCGCCCCGGACACCGTGCAGTTCGTCCGCCCCGCCGCCGGGACGGACGCGCGTGAGGATGTCACCTGCCGCCAGTTCCGCGACGAGGTCGTGGCGGTGGCGCAGGGCCTGATCGCCGCCGGCGTCTCCCCCGGCGACCGGGTCGGCCTGATGAGCCGCACCCGCTACGAGTGGACCCTGTTCGACTACGCGATCTGGGCGGCCGGCGCGGTGACCGTGCCGATCTACGAGACGTCCAGCGCCGAGCAGGCCGCCTGGATCCTCGGCGACTCCGGCGCCGTCGCCGTGGTGGTGGAGAGCACCGCGCACGCCACCATGGTCGCCGGCGTCCGGGACCGCCTGCCCGAGCTGCGCGAGGTCTGGCAGATCGACCTGGGCGCGGTCGACGACCTGGTCGCCGCCGGCGCGTCGGTGGACCGGGCCGAGGTGGAGACCCGCCGCTCGCTGCTCAAGGCCGACGACGTCGCCACGATCATCTACACCAGCGGCACCACCGGACGGCCCAAGGGCTGCGTGCTGACCCACCGCAACATCTACTCCGACATCGCCAACGCGGTGCCGGTGCTGCCGAACCTGTTCCGCCAGGGCGCCTCCACCCTGCTGTTCCTGCCGCTCGCGCACGCCTTCGCCCGGCTCATCCAGGTCGGCGTGGTGCACGCCCGGGCCACCATGGCGCACTGCGCGGACACCAAGAACCTGGTCGCCGAGCTGCAGGACTTCAAGCCGACGTTCGTGCTCTCCGTACCCCGGGTCTTCGAGAAGGTCTACAACGGCGCGCGGCAGAAGGCCGAGGCCGAGGGCAAGGGCAAGATCTTCGACCGCGCGGAGAAGGTCGCCATCGCGTGGAGCGAGGCGCAGGAGCTGCCCGGCGGTCCCGGGCTGGGCCTGCGCGCGCAGCACGCCCTCTTCGACAAGCTGGTCTACCGCAAGCTGCGGGCGGCGATGGGCGGCCGGTGCCGCGACGCCATCTCCGGCGGCGCGCCGCTGGGCGCGCGGCTCGGGCACTTCTTCCGCGGCGTCGGGGTGACCATCTGCGAGGGGTACGGCCTCACCGAGACCTCGCCGGCCGCCGCCGCCAACCTGCCCACCGGCACCCGGATCGGCACCGTCGGCCGCCCGCTGCCCGGCGTGACCATCCGGATCGACGACGACGGCGAGGTCCTGATCGCCGGTGACATCGTCTTCCAGGGCTACTGGCACAACGACGCGGCCACCGCCGAGGCGATCACCACCGACGGCTGGTTCCGCACCGGCGACCTCGGGCACCTGGACGACGACGGCTACCTGAGCATCACCGGCCGCAAGAAGGAGATCATCGTGACCGCCGGCGGCAAGAACGTCGCCCCGGCGGTGCTGGAGGACCAGGTACGGGCGCACCCGCTGATCAGCCAGTGTGTGGTCGTCGGCGACCGGCAGCCGTTCATCGCCGCGCTGGTCACCATCGACGAGGAGGCGCTGCCGAAGTGGCTGGCCGGGCAGGGGCGCCCGGAGACCACGAGCATGGCCGAGCTGCGCGACGACGCGGCGCTGCGCGCCGAGGTGCAGTCCGCAGTCGACCAGGCCAACCAGGCGGTCTCCAAGGCCGAGGCGATCAAGGTGTTCCGGATCCTGCCGCAGGACTTCACCGAGACCACCGGCGAGCTGACCCCGTCGCTGAAGGTCAAGCGTCAGGTCGTGCACAAGACGTACGCCTCGGAGATCGCCGAGATCTACCGGGGCTGACTACCATCCGTCACGTGCCCGCCTCCACATCCCGCCAGCCGTCGACGCAGCCCCTCGCGGCGGCGGCTCGCGCGGTCCTCCTCGCGCTGGTCGCCGCCCTGACCCTGTTCGCCACCCGCGACGCCACCCAGCTCTGGTGGATCGCGCTGCTGGGCGTCGCCGGCCTGCCCGCCGTGCTCGCCCCCCAACACCGTCTGCTCGCCCCGATCAGCCGCTTCGCCGAGGTGCTGGTGCTCGGGCTGGCCGCCAGCCAGGTCGCCGCCGACACCCACCTGTCCGGCGTGACCGGCGGGGTGGGGGCCTCGGCGGTGCTGCCGTACCTCGCCGTGCCGGTCACCGTGACCGCGCTCAGCCGCCGGTTCCGCGAGGGTGCCGCGCTGCTCGCGGTGGCGGCGGCGACGCTGCTGGCCAGCGCCGCGTTCACGCAGGTGGACGGCGGGCCGCAGCTCGGCCAGGTCGGCTACCTCGCGGTCTGCGCCCAGTGGCTGATCCTCGCCGGGCTCGGCCTCTACACCGCCGGCACGCTCCAGCGCGTCATGCGGGTGCGCGGCGAGGGCAAACCCCAGCCGTACGCCGAGGCGACCCGCCTGCTCACCCAGCTCCGTACGGTCGCCCGCCAGCTGCCCGGCGCCACCCTCGACCCGGGCGGCATCTCCGAGCACCTGCTGGAGGAGCTGCGGGTGGTCGCCAAGACCGACCGGGGCGCGGTGCTGTCCGCCAGCGGCGGCGGCCGGCTCGTGGTGCTCGCGCAGATCGGCGCGGACCGGGTCGACTGGGAGACCACGCTCGACGCCGACTCGGCCATCGCCGACGCCTGGGCCACCCAGCAGCCGACCGTCTCGGCCCGCTCGCAGGCCCGGTCCCGGCACTCCGGTGAGGTCTCCGCGCTGATCGTCCCGCTGGTGGCGGGCGTACGCACGGTCGGCCTGGTGGTGATCGAGGCGGACACCGCCGCCGCGTACCCGCCGCCGGTGGTGTCCCGGGTGACGGCGCTGACCGGCCCGGCGGCGCTACGGCTGGAGGCGGCGCTGCTCTTCGACGAGGTGCGTTCGCTGGCGACGAACGAGGAGCGGCAGCGGCTGGCCCGGGAGATCCACGACGGGGTCGCCCAGGAGCTGGTCATGGTCGGGTACGGCATCGACAACGCGCTCGCCACCGTGCACGAGGACGCCGAGGAGACCGCCGACTCGCTGCGGATGCTGCGCCAGGAGGTCACCCGGGTGATCACCGAGCTGCGGCTGAGCCTGTTCGAGCTGCGCAGCGAGGTGGACCGGCACGGTGGCCTGGCCGCCGCCATCGCCGAGTACGCCCGCACCGTCGGCGCGTCCGGCGGCCTGCGGGTGCACCTGTCGCTGGACGAGTCCACCGCCCGGCTGCCCGCCGCCACCGAGGCCGAGTTGCTGCGCATCGCGCAGGAGGCGGTGACGAACGCGCGCAAGCACGCCGGCGCGTCGAACCTGTGGGTCACGTGCGAGGTGGATCCCCCGTACACCCGAATCGAAGTGTCGGATGACGGTCACGGCATCGGTGACCAGCGCCCGGACGGGCACTATGGCCTTGCGATCATGGCCGAGAGGGCGGAACGTATCCGAGGCCGGTTGGAGATCAGGCCGCGGCAGCCGAGTGGGACGACTGTGGCGGTGGTGCTCGGTTCGTCGCCCCGGCGCGATAAGGTGCGCGGCAGCGCCGCAGCAGCAGAAGGGGAGTAACCCGAGGATGACCAGCAGTCCGACACCGGCCACCCGTACCAAGGTTCTCCTGGTCGACGACCACGACCTCATCCGCAAGGGGCTGCGTCACGCGTTCGAGCGCGACCGTCAGTTCGAGGTCGTGGGCGAGGCGGCCACCGCGGCGGAGGGCGTGCGCCAGGCCGGCGCGCTCCAGCCCGACGTGGTGATCATGGACCTCCGCCTGCCCGACGGCAGCGGCCTGGAGGCCACCCGCGCCCTGCGCAAGTCCAGCGCGTCCATGGGCATCGTCGTGCTCACCATGTACGCCGGTGACGACCAGCTCTTCGGCGCCCTGGAGGCGGGTGCGAGCGCGTTCGTGCCCAAGACCGCCCCGGCCGACGAGGTGGTGGCCGCCGCCCGGCACGCCGCCTCCTCCCCCAGCGCGTTCACCGCCGCCGACCTGGCCGAGGCGATGAAGCGCCGGCTGGCGCCGTCCGGCCCGCAGCTGTCCCCCCGCGAGGGCCAGGTGCTGCGGCTGCTCGCCGACGGCATGAGCGTGGCCGGCATCGCCAAGCAGCTGTTCGTCAGCGAGTCGACCGCCAAGACCCACATCTCCAAGCTCTACGAGAAGCTGGGCGCCGCCAACCGGGCGCAGGCGCTGATGACGGCGCTGCGGCTGGGGCTGCTGGAGGCCCCGGACGCGCCGAAGTTCTGACGCGTACCGCCGAAGAGGCCCCGTCCGCCACGGACGCGGGCCTCTCGGCGTTTCCGGCCCCGGCTGGTCGCTGACGGTGAGCGGCCGGACGCGCAGTGACGGCGGTCTTTGCAGCGCGTCGGCGGAGGGGCAGAATACCCGGGTGATCCGCGCGGCGGTGACGACCGCGTGTCGCCGACACCCGAGGGGCAGGACATGCAGCGGCCGGACTGGGCACCCGAGACGATCGACATCGAGCGCCCCAGCGTCGCCCGCATGTACGACTACTACCTCGGCGGCTCGCACAACTTCGCCGCCGACCGGGCGGCCGCCCGCGCGATGGTGGAGGCGGTGCCGGAGGCGCCGCTGATGGCGCAGGCCAACCGCGCGTTCCTGCGCCGGGCGGTGCAGTACCTCGCCCAGGCCGGCATCCGCCAGTTCCTCGACATCGGCTCCGGCATCCCGACCGTCGGCAACGTGCACGAGATCGCCCAGCGGATCGACCCTGAGTCGCGCGTGGTCTACGTCGACGTGGACCCGGTGGCGGTGGCGCACAGCCAGGAGATCCTGGCCGGCAACGCGCACGCCGCCGTGCTCCAGGAGGACCTGCGCAACCCGGAGGCGATCCTGGCCCACCCGGAGGTCACCCGGCTGCTGGACTTCACCCGGCCGGTCGCCGTGATGATCGTGGCGGTGCTGCACTTCGTCCCGGACGCCGACCGCCCCGAGGAGATCCTGCGGACGCTGCGCGGGGCGCTGGCGCCCGGCAGCCACCTGGTGCTCTCCCAGGCCAGCGAGGACGGCCGGGCCGGCACCGGCGAGCGGGCGGAGGCGGAGCGGGTCTACCGGCGTACCGACAGCCAGCTCTGGATCCGCAGCCGGGCCGAGCTGACCGCGCTGTTCGACGGCTTCGAGCTGGTCGACCCGGGTGTGGTGTGGGTGCCGCAGTGGCGGCCGGACTCCCCCGACCAGGCGGAGAACGCCGAACGGGCCGTGTTCATGGGCGGGGTCGGGCGGCTCGGTGGGTGACGACGCGGCCCGCAGCAGGCCCGGCGTGTTCGCCCGGGCCTGGGCCAAGGCGGTGTCCGGCACCAGCTACCTGCCGATGACCCAGTCGCAGCTGGAGGAGATGCTGCAACGGCTCACCGACCGGCTGGCGCAGGCGCTGCGCGCCGAGCCGTTCGACCTGCGGATCGGCCAGCAGGTCGGCGCGGAGCTGGTGCAGGCGCACATCGCCTCCGCCGAAGGGCTGGGCCGCACCGTCGAGGTGATCCAGCTACGCCTGGTGCGCGACCTCGATCTGGTCGTCGACGACGTCGAGGACCGGATGGCCCGGCTGCTCGCCACCGTCGCCACCGGGTACGCCCGCGCCCTGCGCGACCGCACGCTGGACGAGCAGGAGTCCATCCGCCGCGCCGCCATGATGGCCCGGGCGCAGGCGGAACGGGCGCTGCGCGACAGCGAGGCCCGGTTCCGGCACCAGGCCACCCACGACCCGCTCACCGGCCTGCCGAACCGCACGCTGTTCACCGAACGGCTGACCGCCGCGATCACCGCGCCGGGGCGGGGTGCCGACCGGGTCGGTGTCTGCTTCCTCGACCTGGACCGGTTCAAGGTCGTCAACGACTCCCTCGGCCACCAGATCGGCGACTCGCTGCTGGTGACGGTGGCGCAGCGCCTGCACCGGGCGCTCGGCGAACATCTGGTCGCCCGGCTCGGCGGCGACGAGTTCGTGATCCTGGTCGAACGCACCGCGGGCACCGACGACGTGGTGAAGGTCGCCGAGGCGGCCCTTGCCGCGGTACGCGAACCGGCGCTCGTCGACGGCCACGAGCTGACCGTGTCCGCGAGCATCGGCATCGTGGAACGCCCGGTCGCGGGCACCTCGCCGATGGACCTGATGCGCGCGGCCGACAGCACGCTGCACTGGGCCAAGGCCGCCGGCGGGGCCCGCTGGTCGCTGTTCGACGCCGACCGCAACCGCCGCGAGCTGGCCCGCTACGCGCTGTCCGCGGCGATCCCCGCCGCGCTGGACCGGGGCGAGTTCTACCTCGACTACCAGCCGCTGACGTCGTTGCGCGACGGGCGGGTGCTCGGCATGGAGGCGCTGGTGCGCTGGCGTCACCCGGAGCTGGGCGTGCTGCGGCCGGACAGCTTCATCCCGCTGGCCGAGGAGACCGGGCTGATCGTCCGGCTCGGCAGCTGGGTGCTGGCCGAGGCGTGCCGCGAGGCGGGCACCTGGCCGGGCGCGGACGGCGATGCGCCGTTCGTCAGCGTCAATCTCGCCGTCCGGCAGTTGCACCGCACCGACCTGGTCACCGAGGTACGCGGTGTGCTCGGGCGCACCGGCCTGCCGCCGCACCGGCTGCAACTGGAGATCACCGAGAGCACCATGATGAGCACTGTGGTCGAGCCGGTGCGCGCGCTACGGGTGCTCGGTGACCTCGGGGTCCGGGTCGCCATCGACGACTTCGGCACCGGCTACTGCAACCTCGCATACCTGCGGGACCTGCCGGTCGACGAGCTGAAGGTGGCGGGCGAGTTCGTGACCGGCCTGCGCGCGCCGGGCTGCGGCACCGACGAGCGGATCCTCGCCTCGCTCGTGTCGCTGGCGCACGCGCTTGACCTCACCGTCACCGCCGAGGGCGTGGAGACGGCGGACCAGGCGGACCGGCTGCGCGCGATCGGCTGCGACGCCGGGCAGGGCTGGCACTTCGGCCGTCCCGGCCCGGCCGCGCCGCACCTGGGCCGGGTGCCCGCCCACGTCGACGCGGCCTCCTGACCGCGCTGCCGCCCTCGGCCCGCTGCGGCCGGCGGCCCGGCGCGCGGCCGTCGGTGGTCAGCCGACCAGCAGGGCGGCCATCCGCTGCGCCTGCGTCTCCCAGCGCCACTCCCGCTCCACCCAGGCGCGGCCGGCGGCGCCGAACTGCCGGGCCAGGTCTCGGTCGGCGAGCAGCGTGGCCACCCGGTCGGCGAGCTGGGCCACGTCCCGGCCGCCGACCACGTACCCGGTCTCCCCCTCGCGCACCGCGTCCGGCGCGCCGCCGGAGTCACCGGCCACCACCGGCAGCCCGGTCGCGCTCGCCTCCAGGTAGACGATCCCGAGGCCCTCCACGTCCAGGCCCCGGTTGCGGGTGCGGCACGGCATCGCGTACACGTCGCCGGCCGCGTAGTGCGCGGGCAGCTCGGCCGAGGGCACCGAGCCGGTGAAGACCACGTCGCGTTCCAGCCCGGTCTGCCGGGCCAGCTTCTCCAGCGTCGAGCGGTACGGGCCACCGCCGACCACGAGCAGCGCGGCGTCGGGCACCCGGCGGCGGATCTCCGGCAGCGCGCGGATCAGCATGTCCTGGCCCTTTCGGGGCACCAGCCGCGACACGCACACCACCACCGGCCGGTCGGACAGCCCGAGCCGTGACCGGACCCGCCCGCCGTCGACGTCCGGGTGGTAGGTGTCCACGTCCACGCCGGGCGCGAGGCGCCGCAGCTCGGTCAGCCCGTCCAGCACGCGGGCCAGCCGCGCCCTGGTGTACTCGCCGAGGTAGGTGGTCACGTCCACGCCCCGCCCGATCCGGCGCAGCGCCGACCGGGCGCCTGGGAGCGCCGCCCAGCCGACCTCGTGCCCGTGGGTCAGCGCCACCGCCCGGCGGATCCCGGCCCGCCGCCGCAAGCCCGCGGCGAGCAGCCCCAGCGGGGCCGCCGCGCCGAACCACACGGTGTCGCAGTCGTACGCGCGGGCCAGCCGCGCCGCCCGCCGGGCGATCAGCGGGGTGGGCAGCAGCACCCGGGTCCGTTCCCGGACCACCTCGAACGGCTGGTCGGCGTCGAACTTCTCCGCGCCGCGCCAGCTCGACGCGTACACCACCACCGAGCCGGGCTGCTGGCGCACCGCGAGGTTGTGGACGAACGACTGGATGCCGCCGGGGCGCGGCGGGAAGTCGTTGGTGATCAGCAAGGTGCGGCTCATCGGCCGGACTCCCTGGCGTAGGCGCGGGCGGCGGCCATCCGCTCCACGGTGGACGGGTGGGTGGCCGACCAGAGGCGCTCCCAGCGCGGCGGGTCCGGGTCGGCCAGGTTGACCCCGGCCAGCCGGCGCTGCATCGCCTCGAACGTCGCCGGGTCGCCGGTGAGCGCCAGCGCGTGGGCGTCGGCGCGGGCCTCGATCCGGCGCGAGACCAGCGCCTGCGCCGGGGTGGCGAGCAGCCCGGCGACCGTGACCAGCGCGATCAGCAACGGGAACGCCCGCGGCTGGGCGATCGAGTCGACACCGGCGAGCCGCAGCAGCGGCGTCCACGAGCCGATCAGGTAGAGCGCCACCACCGCGGCGGCGGCACCGAGCGCGCCGAGCACGGTGCCGGTCCACACGTCCCGGTCCTTGGCGTGCCCCAGCTCGTGGGCGACCACGCTGGTCACCTCGGCCGGTTCCGCCTCGCGCAGCAGCGTGTCGTAGACGACCACCCGCCGGGTCGGGCCGAGCCCGGAGACGTACGCGTTCACCGCACTGGTACGCCGGGACGCGTCGGCGACGAGCACGTCGCGCACCGGTACGCCGTCCCGGGCTGCCATCGCGGTCAGCTCGGTGCGCAGCGGACCCGGCTCCATCGGGGTGAACCGGTTGAACACCGGCTCGACCAGCACCGGCAGCACGAACGACAGCACCACCACCAGGGCCGCCGCGCCGGCCGCGCCGAACGCCCACCACCAGCGCGGGGCGAGCCGCACCACCGTGTAGAAGCCGAGCAGGACCAGCGCGCCGATCACCGCGCTGACCGCGTACGACTTGAGCAGGTCGACGGCCCAGCCGCCCCAGCTCTGGGTGCTCAGCCCGTAGCGGACCAGCACGGTGCGGCGCCAGGCCGCGAACGGCAGCGTGAGCAGGTCGGCGAGGAACATGACGGCGAGCCCGCCGAGCACCGCCTGCGCGATCCAGTGCCCACCGAAGGGCCGGCCGACCAGTTCGACCAGGCGCCCGCCCAGCGGGGTCAGTCCGAGCAGCAGCGCCACCACCAGCCCGACCGCGAGCGCCGACCAGGCCGCCGGGCGCAGCGCGCCGTGGAAGGCCCGGCCCCGGCCCACCTGCTCGGCCGGGAGGTCACGCAGTGCCGCGAGCTGGTCGGCGCGGGGCGCCGGCGGCCGGCTCCACGGCACCAGCAGCGCCACCGCCACGAGCAGCGCGACCACCAGGCCGCCCAGGGTCAGCAGCGCCCAGGCGCGCGGGGTCACCGCCCCACCTCGCCGTCGTGCCCGGTCCGCGTCATCCCGCCCCCTCCCGCCGTGACCGCTCATCCTATTGCCCGGCCGCGCAAGCGGGACCGCCGTGCCCGCCACGCGGTCCCGCCCGCCCCGCCCCGCCCCGCCCGCGCGCGGCCCCAGCCCACCCGTGCGCCGATCTGTGAGTGGGGTTGTCAAGGACTCCCGGCTCCGAGATCCCACCTCGCGAAACGCCGGTCTCGCCCGATGGGCGGCGCTCGACGCAGCAACAAACCGAACGAGGAACTCCCGCCCGTGCCGCCCCGAAGCCTCTGCGATCTTGGAGTTATGGCGGCCGACAAACGTGGCTACTCGGACATCCTGGGCACCACAACTTGAAGATCGATGGCCCTTGCCGGGGTGGGAAGAGCTTGCCGGCACGGGCCCGATCGGCGAGCGGTGGACGGGGTGATCCCGACGGACGCCCTGAGCACCCCGGGGCGGCCCTCCTTCAGCGGCAGGCGGAAGCCGGCGGGCAGCGGGCAGCGGGCAGCGGGCAGCGGGCAGCGGGCAGCGTCAGGCGACCCGGCGACGACGGCCGGGGCGGCGGGGCATCGGCGCCGGCGCCTCGGCGGGCGCCGACGGCAGCACGTCCACCTCGAAGCCGGCCCGCGCGAACACCTCGATCGCCCGGTGCTCGGCCGGGCCCAGGTCGGCCGGGTCGGAGTCGAGCAGTGCGGTCACCAGACAGCCGGAGCAGCCGGCGCCACGGTTGCCGCAGGTGTCGCAGTCGATGAGCATCAACGCCTCCTGACGGGTCGCCGGTGGCGCTCGGGGAAGGAACCACCACCGTCGGTCACCAGGACGCTAACGCTCCGGTATGACAGAACCGGACAACGAGGCAGCACCCGCCGCGAAGCCGAACCAGTACGCCGAAGTGGCGCGATCAGCACGCGCCCGACCCCACCACTCCCCCGATCTGGAGTCGATCAAGGGGGAGAGAAGGCTCAGGACCGGGCCAGGCGCCGCAGCAGCGAGTCGGCGCCCAGCGGGTACGCGCCGTGCCGGCGTACCCCGTCGGCGACCTCGCGGTCCGAGGAGACCACCACCACCGGCCGCCCGGCCGGCTCGGCGCGGACCAGCCGGCGGATCAGCTCGTCGGCGGTCTCGCCCTTGCGGGAGAACAGCACCCGCACGCCGCGCGGCGCCGGAGGCAGGCCGTGGATCCGCTCGGCGCCGTCGAAGACGACTGTGACCTCGTCCCCGGTCTGCGCGGCGATCCCGCCCAGCCCGGTGATCAGCCGCTTGCGCTGCTGCTCCAGCGACATCTCGCCGAAGCCGCGCTTCGTCACGTTGTAGCCGTCCACGACGAGGTGCGCCCGCGGCAGCGCGAGCAACTGGTCGAGGCGGGCCGGGTCGTCGGTGTCGCGGGCCCGCGTCGACGGGCCGGCCGGGGCGGCGCCCGGCTGCTCGGCGAACGCGTCGGCGACGAAGTCGGCGGGGAGCTTGTCCACCGGGTCGAGCGCCAGCTCGCGGCGCAGCCCCACGGCGGCCTGGCCGATCGTCTCCAGCAGCAGCCACAGCCGCGCGTCGTCGACCGAGCGGGCCTCCTTGGCGCTGGCCCGGGCCACCCCGGCGGCGGCCTCCGCCTCGGCGAGCCGGGCCCGCGCGCGGCGCAGCTCGGCGTCCGCGTCGGCGGCGGCGCGGGCCGCCCGTCCCCGCTCGGTGGCGAGCATCTCGGTGGCCTTGCGCTCGCGGGCCTGGGTCTCCCGCAGGGTACGGGTCAACTGGCGGGCCTCCTCGCGGAGCTGACCCAGTTCCTCCCGGACCCGGGCCAGCTCGTCGCGAAGCTTCTCCGCCTCGACGCGGGCCACCGCCCGGTCGTGCTCGGCGCGGGCGGCCCGCTGTTCGGCCTCGCGTACCAGCTCGGCCACCACCGCGCTGTCCGCCTCGGCGCGTACCGCCTCGCCGCTCGCGTCGATCAGTTCCCGCCAGCCGCGGGGCCGGGCCAGGTAGGCCAGGGCGGCCACCTCGACCGGGTCGGCGGCGGCCGGTGCGGTGCCGTCGACCACCGCCGCACCGAGGTCGCCGGCGTCGGCGAGCACCCGGGCGGTGATCCGCTGCCGGAACAGCGGGTCGGCGGTGAGCTGGGCGGCGATCGCGGGCGCGCCGAGGCGGGCGCGACGGTTGGGGGCGAACTTCGCGACCCGCCGCAGCGGCACCGGCACCTCGTCGGCGGGCAGGCCGGGCAGCACGGCGGCGGTCAGCGTGACGATCCGCTGGCGGACCGGCTCGGGCAGCACGGGCTCGGGCTCGATCGCAGATGGCGCGTCCTCATCGGCGGGCACGCCGACCACCGGCTCCTCCACGGAGGAGTGGTCGTCGTACGGCTCGCTGAGGGGCATGAGGCAAGTCTCCCACCCCGAACGGGCCCACCGCCCGGTGAGTGAGCCGATCTCTCATCGTACCCCCGTGGTATCTCCTGGGGCCGCAGTGACGGGAGTGTCGGACCGTGCCGCTAGCGTCCGGCGGGTGACACGAGCGGAGTACGTCCAGGAGTCGCTGGCCGGCCTGGACCCGGCGGGCAGCGGCGTCGACCCGGCGCTGCCGCTCTACGCGACCACCTTCGTGGTGGTCGACCTGGAGACCACCGGCGGCGCTCCGGACGGCGGCGGGATCACCGAGATCGGCGCGGTGAAGGTTCGCGGCGGCGAGGAGCTGGGCGTGCTCGCCACGCTCGTCAACCCGGGCGTGCCGATCCCGCCGTTCATCACCGTGCTCACCGGCATCACCCAGGCCATGCTGCTGCCCGCCCCGCCGATCGAGCAGGTGCTGCCGAGCTTCCTGGAGTTCATCAGCGACGCCGTGCTCGTCGCCCACAACGCGCCGTACGACGTGGGTTTCCTCAAGGCGGCCTGCGCGAAGCACGGCTACCGCTGGCCCAACCCCCGGGTGCTGGACACGGCCGCGCTGGCCCGGCGGGTGCTCACCCGCGACGAGGTGCCCAACCGCAAGCTGGGCACGCTGGCCGCCTACTTCCGCACCGCGACCCAGCCCACCCACCGCGCGCTCGACGACGCCAAGGCCACCGTCGACGTGCTGCACGGGCTGATCGGCCGCCTCGGCGGGCACCGGGTCGGCACGGTCGGCGAGGCGATCGAGTTCGCCCGGGCGGTCACCCCCACTCAGCGCCGCAAGCGGCACCTCGCCGACGGGCTGCCGAAGGTGCCGGGCGTCTACATCTTCCGGGCCGCCGACGACCGGCCGCTCTACGTCGGCACGTCCGGCGACATCGCCACCCGGGTCCGCAGCTACTTCACCGCCGCGGAGAAGCGGGCCCGGATCTCCGAGATGCTGGCCGCGGCCGAGCGGGTGGAGGCGGTCGAGTGCGCCCACTCGCTGGAGGCGGAGGTCCGCGAGCTGCGGCTGATCGCGGCGCACGCGCCGCCGTACAACCGCAGGTCGAAGTATCCGGAGCGCCAGGTGTGGCTGAAGCTCACCGACGAGGCGTACCCCCGGTTGTCGATCGTGCGCGACATCGCGCCCACCGACACGGCCTACCTGGGGCCGTTCCGGTCCCGGCAGGCGGCGGAGCTGGCCGCCGCCGGCTTCCACGACGCGGTGCCGCTGCGGCAGTGCACGCACCGGCTCTCCCGGCGCACCACCATGCCGGCCTGCGCGCTGGCCGAGCTGGGTCGCTGCCCGGCGCCCTGCGAGCACCGGATCACCCCCGAGGAGTACGACGACGCAGCGGCGACGCCGTTCCGCACCGCCACCAGCGACGACCCCGGTGTGGTGGTGGACGCGCTGCTCGCCCGCATCGAGGTGCTGTCGGCCGCCCGGCGGTACGAGGAGGCGGCGGTGGTGCGCGGCCGGCTGGTGGCGGTGCTGCGCGCGGCCGTCCGGATGCAGCGGCTGGCCGCGTTGACCGGCATCGCCGAGCTGGCCGCCGCCCGCCCGGCCGCCCGGGGCGGCTGGGAGCTGGCGCTGGTGCGGCACGGCCGGCTCGCCGGGGCCGGCGTGTCCCCGCCGGGTGTCCACCCGCGACCCACGATCGCGGCGATCCGGGCCACCGCCGAGACGGTGCTGCCCGGGCACGGCCCGGTGCCGGCCGCCACCGCCGAGGAGACCGAGCGGATCCTGTCCTGGTTGGAACGACCGGAGACCCGGCTGGTCGAGACGACAGACGGGTGGGCGTCGCCGGTGGCCGGCGCGGGGCGTTTCCGCGACCTGCTGACGAAGGCGGAGAACGGCGGATCCGCCAAACTCTCGACCGAACGCTCATGACCAACTGACCGATCGGACTACCTCGACTCCCTTAGTCTGTTAAAGGAGTGCAGACCTGCCCGATTCGCGGGCTCTGCTCCCGGCCGCCGGTCCCCGGTGGCCGAGGGCCGGGGTGAGGAGGTGTCCCAGGTGGACGTCGACGCCGGACACGGCGCCGCCCTGGGTGGCGCGCTCCCTGCCCAGGGCGAACTACCGCTCACCCGCCGCCTGCGTTCCCTGCTCACCTGGCCCACTGCCGACGGCGACCCGGTCACCACACTGGTCCGCGCCCATCGCGGCATCCACGCGAGCGCCGACGCCTCGGTGCTGCGCCGGGCCTACACGATCGCCGAGAACATGCACCGCGGCCAGTTCCGCAAGAGCGGCGAGCCGTACATCACCCACCCGCTGGCGGTGGCGCAGATCTGCGCCGACCTCGGCATGGACACCATCACGCTGGTCGCCGCGCTGCTGCACGACACGGTGGAGGACACCCGCTACACGCTCCAGGCGCTCCAGGAGGACTTCGGCCGTGAGGTCGCCCACCTGGTCGACGGCGTGACCAAGTTCGACAAGGCGTTCTACGGCAAGGCCGCCGAGGCGGAGACCGTCCGCAAGATGATCGTGGCGGCCGGCAAGGACGTCCGGGTGCTGGTGATCAAGCTGGCCGACCGGCTGCACAACATGCGGACGCTCGGCGTCCGCTCGGCCGCCTCCCGGGAGCGGATCGCCCGCAAGACCCAGGAGGTGCTGGTCCCCCTCTGCGACCGGCTGGGCATCCAGACGCTCAAACGCGAGCTGGACGACGTGGTGCTGCTGCACCTGCGGCCGGAGGAGCACGCGCGGATCGCCCGGTTCGTGCACGACCGGCCCGGCTGGGACGCCTACCTGGCCGACGTGGTGGCCCGTACCCGGGCGGCGTTGCGCCGCAACCGGGTCGACGCCGACGTCTCCCCCCGCCCCCGGCACCTCTACTCGATCTGGAAGGACACCGTCGCCGGCGACCACGCCGCCCCGTTCGACCTGCCCCGCATCGCGATCGTGGTGGACGGTCCGGCGACCGACTGTTACGCCGCGCTGGGCGCCGTACACGGGCTGTGGCGGCCGGTGCCGGGCCGGTTCAAGGACTTCATCGCCTCCCCGAAGAACAACCTCTACCGGTCCCTGCACACGAGCGTCTGCGGCCCGCAGGACCGCACCGTCGAGGTGCTGATCCGCACCACCGAGATGCACCGCTCCGCGGAGTACGGCGTGGCCGCCCACTACCGGTTCCCCCGGGCCGCGGGCCGGGGCGCCGACCGGGCGGACGAGCTGGCCTGGCTGCGCCGGGTGCTCGACTGGGAGCAGGAGACGGTCGACCCGACCCAGTTCATGGAGTCGCTGCGCTGTGACCTGTCCGAGGCGCAGATCCAGGTGGTGGCCGACGGGCGGCAGGTGGTGCTGCCGGCCGGGGCGACCCCTGTCGACCTCGCGTACGAGCTGGGCACCGAGCGCGGCGACCACTGCCTGGCCGCCCGGATCAACGGCCGGCTCGCGCCGCTCGCCTCCGAACTGGAGGAGGGCGACGTGGTGGAGATCTTCACCGAGAACGACGCGGAGAGCGGCTTCGAGGCGGACGTGGCCCCGCGCGGCCCGCGCCGGGAGTGGCTGGGCTTCGTGAAGTCCCCGCACGCCCAGATGCAGATCAACCGCTGGTTCGCCGAGCACACCGAGCCGGGCATCTCGATCGCCGACAAGGTCCGGCTCGGCCGGGCCTCGATCGGCCTGGCGTTGCGCAAGCACAACCGGGGCCTGGCCAGCGACCTGCCGCTGCTGCGGCTGTCCGAGGAACTGGGCTACCCCGACCTGGAGACGCTGCTGGTGGCGGTCTTCGACCGCACCGTCGAGCCGGACACGGTGGTCCAGCAGTTGATCGATCTGGTCGACCACAGGCAGTAGACGGAGCCGGTCCACGCCGGGACCACTAGCCTGGACGGCATGATCCCCCGCGCGCGTGCCACCGGACGGGCCCTCGGCTACCAGATCTTCTACCGGCTTCCGGTCCCGCTGCGGCGGCGGCTGGTCCGGCTGGCCGTACCGAAGTACATCGTCGGCGCGGTCACGCTGGTCAAGGACACGGAGGCCACCGGCGCGGGCCGGATCCTGCTGCTGCGCCAGCCGCCCGGCTACAGCTGGACGCTGCCGGCCGGGCTACTGCAACGCGGCGAGGCCCCGGTCGTGGGCGCCGCCCGCGAGCTGTACGAGGAATCAGGCGTCCGCCTGTCCCCCGACGCGCTGCGCCCGGCGGTGCCGAACGCGGTGGTGCACGCCAAGGGCTGGGTCGACGTGGTCTTCGAGGCCGAGGTGCCGGCGTCGACCACCGAGCTGAAGGTGGACGGCGCCGAGGTGCTCGAGGCCGCCTTCCACCCGCTCGACGACCTGCCCCGGCTCAGCCGCGCCACCGCCAACCTGCTCGGGTACTACGGCATCGGCCCGCGCGCCGGCGAGCACCCGCCGGCCGCGTGAGCACCCCGTACGCGGCCACTGCGGCACCGGGCGTCGAGGTGTGCGCGGTGGTGCTCGCCGCGGGCGAGGGCACCCGGCTGCGCCCGCTCACCGAGCGGATGCCGAAGGCGCTCTGCCCGGTCGGGAACGTCCCGCTGCTGGACCGGGCGCTGGCGCGGCTGGCCGGGCTCGGCCTGACCGGCCCGGAGCGAGTCGCGGTGAACGCCTGCTACCTGGGTGACCAGGTGGTCGCGCGGGTCGGCGACCGGGCCCACCTGTCGGTCGAGCCGGACGCTCCACTGGGCACCGCCGGAGGCGTGGGCCGGCTGCGGGACTGGATCGACGGCCGGGGCGTGCTGGTCGGCAACGCCGACGCGTACCTGGCCGACCCGCAGGCCCCGCCCGGCCCGGACATCGCCGCGCTGCTGGACGGGTGGGACGGGCACGGCGTACGCCTGCTCGGCCGGCCCGCCGGCGACCCGCACGCCCCCGGAACCTTCGACGGCCACGAGTTCGTGGGTTTCTCGCTGCTGCCGTGGCGGCTGGTCCGCGACCTGCCAGCCACGTTCGGCGACCTGGTCCGGACGGTGTGGCGGCCCGCGGAGGCCGCCGGGGCACTCACCGTCGTGCCCTACCGGGGCACGTTCTACGACACCGGCACCCCGGCCGACTACCTGGCCGCCAACCTGCACGCGGCCGGACCGGACGGGCTGGTGGACCCGGCGGCGACGGTGACCGGCCGGGTCACCGGCTCGGTGGTCGGCGCCGGGGCGCTGGTGCACGGCGACGTGGACCGGTCGGTGGTGTGGCCTGGCGCGAGCGTCGCGGCCGGGGAACGCCTGCGCGAGGTGATCCGGGCCGGGGACGACCTGACCGTCCCGGCCACGCGGTGAGGGGCGCGGGCTCTAGCATGGGCCTCGTCGCCGACGAACGGAGAACCGTCCCGTGATCACCGCGATCGTGCTGATCGACTGCGCCACCGACTCCATCCCCGAGGTGGCCGAGAACCTGGCCAACCTGCCCGGCGTCAGCGAGGTCTACTCGGTGGCCGGGCACGTCGACCTGATCGCCATGGTCCGGGTCCGGGAGTTCGAGCAGATCGCCCAGGTCATCGCCGGCAGCATCTCGAAGGTGCCGGGCGTGCTCAACACCGAGTCGCACATCGCGTTCCGCGCCTACTCCCAGCACGACCTGGAGGAGGCGTTCGCGATCGGGCTGGCGAACGCCGACTGACACGAGCCGGTGACCGGCCTGCCCTCGCGGGCGGACCGGCCACCGTCGACCGTGCGGTACGTCAGCTCTGGCTGGGCACCGGGGTCTCCGTGGTGCCCGGAGCGGGCTCCTCGGTCTCGGTGCCGCCCGGAGCCGGCGACTCGGTGCCACCCGGGGACGTGGTGCCGCCCGGGCTGGGCGTGCCGCTGGCGCTGGTCTGCGGAACCGGGACGCCCAGGGTCTGGGCCAGGGCCACGAGCGCGTCGTAGTGCGCCTGGAGGACCGGCAGCGCGTCCTGCGCGATCTGCACCACCGACTGCTCCGAGCCCTGCGAGATCTCGGTCTGGGTGGCCTGGATCGCCTGGACGTGGCCGGCGAGCTGCGCGGTCACCCACGCCTTGTCGAACTCGGCCCCGCTGAGGTTGTTCAGCTTGTCCAGGACCTTCTGCTGGTCGGCGGTCGGGTCGGCCGGCAACTGCACGTTGAGCTGCTGCGCGGTCGACTGCACCGTCTGGTCCAGCTGGGTGTGGTCCGTCACGAACATCTTGCCCAGGTCCTTGACCTGCTGGTTCTGACCCTTCTGCTGGGCCAGGTTACCGGCGGTGATCTCGAACAGGTTGACCTGGTGCACCGCCTGCAGGTACTGCGTGTCCTGCGTCGACGGCTGCGCCGCAGCCTGCGACGCGGCGGCGGGCGCCAGCCCCACGACCACCAGCGCGGCCAGCAGGCCCAGGCGTTTGATTCCCAACATTCGTTCCTCCCCCATGAGACGTCGGACCGCACGGATACCCGGCTGACCGGGGTTATTCCTGCGATTCCACCCGTCCGTGTCGGGGGCGACGGCCGTCCGCGCACCGGCCTCCCGGCGTGCGCGGGAAGGAACGGGACGACCGGGGCGGAAACGGCAGTGGCGCCCTCCGGATGATCCGGCGGGCGCCACTGTCAGTCGTACCGGGGAGGGTCAGCGACGGCTCTCGCCGCTGCCGATCTCCTCCCGCTCCGGCCGGGCCTCGACCGGCGGGTGTCCCGGCGAGACCGGCGCCTCGGCCGGCTTCTCGATCGGGTAGAAGAAGCCCCGGATCGCCGGGCCGAGGGCACCGAGCCGGTTCATCTTCTTCGGCACCACCCAGCCGACGTAGTCCAGCGCCGGCGGGTGACCGTCGTGGCCGTCGGCCGAGGTGAGCGGCTGGTGGACCTCGACGAACCGGCCGTCGGGCAGCCGCTTGATGATGCCGGTCTCCACGCCGTGGGCCAGCACCTCCCGGTCGTGCTGCTGCAGACCCAGGCAGATCCGGTACGTGATGTAGTACGCGATCGGCGGCAGGATCAGCAGGCCGATCCGGCCGGCCCAGGTCATCGCGTTCAGGCTGATGTGGAACTTGTCCGCGATGACGTCGTTGGCGCCGGAGAGGGTCAGCACGATGTAGAAGGCGAGCGCCATGGCGCCCACGGCGGTCCGGGCCGGAACGTCCCGGGGCCGCTGGAGCAGGTTGTGGTGCTTGTAGTCCTTGAGACGGCGCGCCTCCAGGAACGGATACATCGTCGACAGGCCGACCAGGATTCCGGGTAGCACCACAGTCGGCCAGAACAACGGTGGAATGACGTACCCGTTGCCGATCGGGATGTGGATCTCCCAGCCCGGCATGAGCCGGGTCGAGCCGTCGAGGAACATGACGTACCAGTCGGGCTGGCTGGCGGCCGAGACCACCCACGCCTCGTACGGGCCGAACAGCCAGATCGGGTTGATCTGGAACAGGCCGCCCATCAGCGCGATCACGCCGAAGACGACCATGAAGAAGCCGCCCTGCTTGAGCGCGTAGCGCGGGAACATCCGCTCGCCGACCACGTTGGAGTTGGTCCGCCCGGGGCCGGGCCACTGGGTGTGCTTCTGCTTGAACACCAGGCCGAGGTGCACGCTGATCAGCGCCACCAGCAGACCCGGGACGAGCAGCACGTGGGCGATGAAGAAGCGGCTGATGATGATGGTGCCGGGGAACTCCCCGCCGAAGATCGACGAGCTGACCCAGGAGCCGATCACCGGGATCGACAGGATGATCGCGGAGGCGATCCGCAGACCGGTGCCGGACAGGCCGTCGTCCGGCAGCGAGTAGCCGGTGAAGCCGGCCAGGAAGCCGACCCAGAACAGCAGCGAGCCGATGATCCAGTTGGTCTCACGCGGCTTGCGGAACGCGCCGGTGAAGAAGACCCGCAGCATGTGGACCACGATGGCGGCCATGAACAGCAGGGCCGACCAGTGGTGCATCTGCCGCATGATCAGACCACCCCGGACATCGAACGAGATGTCCAGGCTGGAGGCGTAGGCGGCCGACATCGGGGTGCCCCGCAGCGGCGCGTAGCTGCCGTTGTAGATGACCTCGGTCATCGCCGGCTCGAAGAAGAACGTCAGGAAGACGCCGGTGAGCAGCAGGACGATGAACGAGAACAGCGCGATCTCGCCGAGCAGGAACGACCAGTGGTCGGGGAAGACCTTGTTCAGCAGCTTGCGCAGGGGCGTGGCCACCTGGAAGCGGTCGTCCACCGCCCGCGCGCTCTTGGCCGGCAGCGCGGCCGCATCAAACTTTCGGCGCTTCATGGCCGCTCCCAGAAGTCGGGACCGATGGTCTCGGTGTAGTCGGACTTCGCCACGAAGAAGCCCTCCTCGTCCACCTCGATCGGCAGCTGCGGCAGCGGCCGGTTCGCCGGGCCGAAGATCGGCTTGGCGTTGTCGGTGATGAGGAACTGCGACTGGTGGCAGGGGCAGAGCAGGCGGTTGGTCTGCTGCTCGTAGAGGCTGGCCGGGCAGCCCGCGTGCGTGCAGATCTTGGAGAACGCGACGTAGTTGCCCCACATGTAGTCGCCGTGGCCCTTGCGCTCGTTCGCGGCGCGCGACTTCTGCGCGTCGTCCTCCCGCAGGTGGATGAGCAGGGTGGGCGAGTCGGCGTGCAGGTTGCTCACGCCGCCGTCGATGCCCGGGAACACGGTGAGCTGGCCGCCGACGCTGACGTCGGCCGGGCGGATCGGGCGGCCGTCCTCACGGATCAGCCGGATCTTCTTGCCGCCCTCGCCCGGCTGGAAGCCGGTGGTGAACATCTGGTTGTTCTTGTGCGGCTGCTCGATCAGGCCACCGATCAGCGGGGCCGCGGCCACCGCGCCCACCGGCGCCAGGCCGGCGAGCAGCGAGATGCCCAGCAGCGGCCGGCGACGGACGCCCATCTCGTCGGCCAGGTAGAGCATGGTCTCGCCGGTGATCTTGCGACCCTCCGGGTCGTCGGCCTGGTCGTGCCGGTCCTGGATCGAGACCTCCTTGGGCAGCAGCTTCTTGCCCCAGGTCAGGATGCCGAAGCCGATGCCCAGCAGCGCCAGGCCGAGGGTCACGCCGAGCAGCGGCGTGTAGAGCTTGTCGCCGCCGGTACCCGGCTCCCACTGCCACGGCCACCAGATGTAGACCACCAGGAAGGCGGTCGCGAAGACGCCGGTCAGCAGGAACATCAGGGCGACCGTGCGGGTCAGCCGGCGCTCGGCCTTGCTGCCCGGGACCACCTGCGGCTCGTAGTGGACGATCTCGATGTCGTCCCGCCGCGCGCCCTCCTGGACGATGTCGAACCGGGAGAGCCGGGGGTCGTTCACGTCGAGCGGCTCCGGGCCCTGCTGGGCCTGGTGCTCGGTGTGGGTGCTCATGCCGTCACCTCGCTACGGGTGACGCCGGGGGTCGGCGCCACAGCACTGGAAGCATTGATCCGTCCGGTCACGACTTGCCCGCGATCCACAGGCTCGCGAAGACCAGCGCGACGATGCCGACCAGGAAGATCGCGAGACCCTCGGTCGACGGGCCGTAGCGGCCCAGGTTGAAGCCGCCCGGGTCGCCGTCGTGCTTCAGCGTCTCCTGGATGTAGGCGATGATGTCCGCCTTCTCCTCGGGCGTGATCTGGTTGTCGCCGAACACCGGCATGTTCTGCGGGCCGCTCAGCATCGCGGCGTAGATCTGCCGGTCGCTGGCCGGCGCCAGACTCGGCGCGTACTTGCCGGAGGACAGCGCGCCGCCGCCGCCGCTGAAGGCGTGGCACTGCGAGCAGTTGATCCGGAACAGCTCACCACCGGTGGACAGGTTGGCGCCCTCACGCAGGTCGCCGTTGGGGACCTCCGGGCCGCCGCCGAGTTCCTGGATGTACTGCCCGAGCTGGCGCACCTGCTCGTCGGTGAACTGCGGCGGCTTGCGCATGGCCTGGGCCTCCTGCCGGGCCATCGGCATGCGACCGCTGCTGACCTGGAACTCCACCGAGGCCGCTCCGACGCCGATCAGGCTCGGACCGCGTCCCTCGACGCCCTGGGCGTTGCGACCGTGACAGGTCACACAGCTCACGTCGAACAGCGCCTTGCCCTCGTTGCCTGCGGCGGTCAACGGAGGGTTGTCCTGCGCCTGCACGCCGGGGGCGAAGACGGTGTAGGCACCGCCTGCCAGCATCAGCGCGGCGAACAGCCGGACCGCGGCACCCAGCCGGCGGCGGCCCCTGCTGCGCGCTACG
This sequence comes from Micromonospora sp. AB353, assembly GCF_049538395.1. Classification (NCBI taxonomy): domain Bacteria; kingdom Bacillati; phylum Actinomycetota; class Actinomycetes; order Micromonosporales; family Micromonosporaceae; genus Micromonospora; species Micromonospora sp. AB353. The sequence continues at coordinate 37,874 of NZ_JBMVFV010000028.1, forward strand.
GGCCGCCCGCGCAGCCGCGCGAGCAGACCGCGTCGGCGGTCGTTGTCAGAAGTCATGACCTGTGTCCTTAACCGGTTGGACCTTGTCTCAGGGGACGGAGCAGCGGCGCGGTTCGTGACGCGCCAAGATCACTGGAGCCAGTAGATCATGGCGTAGAGCCCGATCCACACGACGTCCACGAAGTGCCAGTAGTAGGACACGACGATCGCCGAGGTCGCCTGGGCGGGGGTGAACCGGCCCATCGTGGTACGGATCATGAAGATCACGAAGGCGATGAGACCGCCGGTCACGTGCAGACCGTGGAAGCCGGTGGTGAGGTAGAACATCGACCCGTAACCGTCTTCGTTGATCTTCACGCCCTCGTGCACCAGGGTCCGGTACTCGTTCAGCTGACCGAGCACGAAGATCAGACCCATCACGAAGGTGATCGTGAACCACCGGCGCAGAGCGTGGACGTCACCGCGCTCGGCCGCGAACACGCCGATCTGGCAGGTGATCGAGGAGAGCACCAGGATCACCGTGAACGTGGTCGCGTACGGGATGTTCAGCACCTCGGTGTGCTTCTCCCACTGCTCCGGCGCCGCCGCGCGGATGGAGAAGTACATCGCGAACAGCGCCGCGAAGAACATGAGTTCGCTGGAGAGCCACACGATCGTCCCGACGCTGACCATGTTGGGTCGGGTCAGGGAGTGGATCCGGCTCTTGTCAATGGCTGGGGCCGCAGTCACGCGGTCATTATTGCCCCTGACCGGGACCGACGATCAGCGGGGTGGCAAACCCGGCCCTTCCGTGGCCCGATCGTGGTGGTCCGCTTCGCCTGACCTACCCTGAAAAGCGTGCTGCACGTCGATCAGATCCGCGCCGTCACCTCGGCTGTTCCGGCGACGCTGGCGGCGGGAGGCGAGGGCGCCCCGCCGCCGTTCACCGTGACCCGGGTGTTCACCGAGACCCGGCTGGACAGCTGGCTCACGCTGGGCATCGTCCTGGCCGCCGGCCTCTACCTCTACGGGGTGCACCGGCTGCGGCTGCGCGGCGACCGCTGGCCGGTCATCCGTACCGTGTCCTTCCTCGGCCCCGGCCTCGGCGGCATCGCCCTGGTCACGCTCACCGGCCTCGGCGCGTACGACACCGCCCTGCTCTCGGTGCACATGGTGCAGCACATGGTGCTGTCGATGATCGCGCCGATCTTCCTGGCGCTCGGCGCGCCGATGACACTGGCGCTGCGCACACTGCCGGCACGGCCCCGCAAGCGGCTGCTCGCGATCGTGCACAGCAAGGTGATCCGGATCTACAGCTTCCCGCTTGTGGCGTTCGCCATCTTCGTGGTGAACCCGTTCGCGCTGTACTTCACCGACCTCTACGAGTTCACCCTGCGCCACGAATGGGCGCACGAGCTGGTCCACGCGCACTTCATCGCCACCGGCTGCGTCTTCTTCTGGCCGCTGCTCGGCCTGGACCCGCTGCCCGGCCGCTGGCCGTACCCCGGCCGTGCGCTGCTCATGCTGCTCTCGGTGCCGTTCCACACGGTCCTCGGCCTGACCATCATGCAGAGCACCACGCTGTTCGGCGGCGACTGGTACCCGTCGCTCAACCTGTCCTGGTCCGACCCCTGGAACGACCAGGTGGTCGCCGGCGGGATCCTGTGGGCCGGCGGCGAGTTCGTCAGCGTCACCATGCTCGCCGTCCTGGTCGTCCAGTGGGTCAAGCAGTCCGAGCGCGAGGCCCGGCGGCTCGACCGCGAGCTGGACCGCCAGGAGGCCCGCCAGCGCGCCGCGGAGACGAGCGCCTGACGGCCCGTTCCGGGGTACGCCCCGAGCCCGCCGGGCGGGGCGACAGCCCGGATGTGACGACCGCTACGATCAGCGGGCAGCTACGAGGTGGGAGCCACGTCACGATGAGCGATCGTCTTTGCACCGTCCTGCTCTACAGCGACGACCCGAAGGTCCGCGACCGGATGCGGCTCGCTGTGGGCACCCGACCGGCGCCCGGGCTCGAGATCGAGTTCGTCGAGGCCGACGACTACAACGCCTGCGTGCGGCTGGTCGACGACTACGAGATCGACCTGCTCCTGCTCGACGGCGAGGCGACCCCGGGCGGCGGCATCGGCATCGCCCGCCAGATCAAGGACGACCGGGACGACGCGCCGCCCACCTGCGTGGTACTCGCCCGCGCCGCCGACCGCTGGCTGGCCGCGTACGCCGAGGTCGACGCCACGCTGACCCACCCGCTGGACCCGGTGGTCGCCGGCAGCACCGTGGCGGAGCTGCTGCGCCGCACCCACGCCGCGGCCTGACCCCTCCGGTCTTCGCGCGCCACGGCGACGCGGCCGTGTCGCGCCCCAACCGCATTCCTCACGCCGCTCGGGAGGCCCGCCATGGGCGAACGGACCTGGCCGCTTCTGCTCAACGCGCTGCTGCGCGGCGAGGAGCTCTCCACCGCCGACACCGCGTGGGCGATGGGCGAGATCATGGCCGGCTCGGCCACCCCGGCGCAGATCGCCGGGTTCGCCGTGGCGCTGCGCACCAAGGGTGAGACGCCCGCCGAGCTGGGTGGCCTGGTCGAGGCCATGCTGACCCGCGCGGTGCCGGTGCACCTGCCCGAGGACGTACGCGCGAGCGCGCTGGACGTGGTCGGCACGGGCGGCGACCTCGCCCATACGGTGAACATCTCCACCATGGCGGCGCTGGTGGTCGCCGGGGCCGGGGTCCGTGTGGTCAAGCACGGCAACCGGGCCGCCTCCTCCTCCTGCGGCACCGCCGACGTGCTGGAGCAGCTCGGCGTACCCCTCGACCTGGCGCCCGAGCAGGTGGCCCGCTGCGTCACCGAGGCCGGCATCGGCTTCTGCTTCGCCGCCCGCTTCCACCCCGGCATGCGCCACACCGGCCCGGTCCGGCGCGAGATCGGCGTACCCACCGCGTTCAACTTCCTCGGCCCGCTGACCAACCCGGCGCGGCCCCGCGCGGGCGCGGTGGGCTGCTTCGACAAGCGGATGGCCCCGGTGATGGCCGCCGTCTTCGCGGCCCGTGGTGACTCCGCGATCGTGGTACGCGGCGAGGACGGCCTGGACGAGTTCAGCACCGGCGCACCCACCCGGGTCTGGGTGGCGCAGCAGGGCACCGTCACCGAGGCCGTGCTGGACGCGACGGACCTCGGCGTGCCCCGGGCCACCCTGGCCGACCTGCGCGGCGGGGACGCGGTCTACAACGCCGACGTGGTCCGGCGCCTGCTCGCCGGCGAGACCGGGCCGGTACGGGACGCGGTGCTGGTCAACGCCGCCGTCGCGCTTGCCACCCAGGGTCCGCTCGACGGCGATCTGCACGAGGTGCTGCGGGCCAACCTGGACCGGGCCGCCGAGGCGGTCGACTCCGGTGCCGCGGCGGCAACGCTGGAGCGCTGGCTCGAGGTGGCACGCGCGGCCTGATGCCGTTGTTGTCGTACCCGCGTGCCAAACTACACGGGAGTTATTTTCCCGTTTTCGGGCTAACCGTTTTTCGGTCTTCGGTCCATCGGCTGGCGGCTTCCCGCCCCGGCCGGTACCCGGAGCGAGAGGAGCCACCCGTGTCTGACCGCGAGCTGCACTGTGACACCTGCGAGGGCGTCGTGCTGTTCGAGGCGCCGCCGTGCGGCGACGGGCACGGCGCCGACTGCCCGGAGCTGATCTGCACCGGTTGCGGCGCGGCAGTGGTGATCGCCACGTTCACGTTCCGCGAGACCCGCCTGTCCGGCCGCCGCGTCCGCCGCCCCTCCCACCCCCAGGCCGCCTGACCTCCACCCCTGTCGGCGCCCGTCTTCGCTCTTCCCGCGCCGCCCACGCCCCTCCCGAGCCGCACCGCGCTCCTCCCGCGCCGCCCCGTGCTCCCCCGCGCCGCTCACGCTCCTCCCGAGCCGCACCGCGCTCCTCCTGAGCCCGTCGTTCCCGCGCCGGGCCATTCCTGCGCCGCTACGCCTCCCCTGTACCGCACACCTTCCGCGCCGCGCCCCTTCTGCCCTCTTGCCGCCGCGCCGCGCTTGTCCGCGCCCTTTCCGCGCCTGTCCGCGCCTCTTTACGCCACCGCGCCGCGCGGCCGCCCCCTTCCAGCCCCGCCACGCCCGACAGCCCAACCGTCCCCCGCTCGTGATCAAGGAGTTGGTGTCCCCCGCGGCCATCCAAGCGGACACGAACTCCTTGATCACCGCTCGGTGACCGGGAGGTGGTGGTGCTTCCCGGGTCCAGAGCGGTGATCAAGGAGTTCGTGTCACCGACGGTGCGCGAGATTGCCCCAAACTCCTTGATCAACGGAGCAGGGCGGGCGCCGGGAGCGGATCGGACTGCGGTTTCCGTCGACCGGGCCACGGCGCGCGGCGCGATCTTGGAAGGAAACGGCCCTCATGGGGGCCGTTTCCTTCCAAGATCTCTTGTGGTCCTGGTGAGTGGAACGGTGCTCTCGGCGGATGGAACGGACCGGTGGTGGTGAGCGGGAGGGCGCCGAGGCTGACCGCGTCAGGCGGTGATCATGAGGTTGGCGGTGACGAAAAGGACAGCCGGCGCCGTCAACTTCATGATCGACGCAGGGGGCGCGCAGGGGACGCGCAGGGGACGCGCAGGGGACGCGCAGCAAGCACCCAGGGGCGGCGCGCGGGGGGCGGCGCGCGGGGCAGCCGGGAGGGGGAAAGCGGCAGGCCCGCTACCCCGGGGACGGGGTGCGGGCCTGCGACGGTGCTTCGGGTCAGTGCTCGGCGGTGCGGCGGGTACCCGAGTAGTACTCGAACAGCAGCCCGCAGGTGGCCAGGACGACCGCCACCAGGCCCAGTCCCAGCAGCCAGAACTGCCAGAACACCAGGCCGAGACCGGCGATCGCGGCGGCCAGCGCCAGCCCGAACGGCCAGTAGCTACCCGGGCTGAAGAAGCCGACCTCACCGGCGCCGTCGGCGATCTCGCCGTCCGGCCGGTCCTCGGGGCGCAGGTCGATACGGCGGGAGACGAACCAGAAGAAGCCGCCGCACATGGCGCAGAGCAGGAAGGACAGCAGCAGCGCCACGGTGCCGATCCACTCGACGTGGCCGCCGCTGTCGGCGTACGTCCAGGCGCCGTAGAGGATCGTCGCGCCGAGGAGGAACGTGGCGATGGTCAGGAAGATCTTCCACTCGGTCTTCATGCCGAACCCCTCAGCTTCCCGCGCCGGCCGACGCGTCGGACGGGTTGAAGTTGTTCACGTCGCGCCGGGTGTCGAACGGCTTCGTCTCGGTGGCGTACTCTTCCTCGCCGATCGCGCCGAGCGCCTCCTGGGTCGACTTGCCGGCCTTCTTGGCCGCCAGGAACTGGTCGTACTTCTCCGGCGAGACGACCCGCAGCTCGAAGTTCATGAAGGCGTGGTAGCTGCCGCACAGCTCGGCGCAGCGGCCGACGAACGCGCCCTCCTGGTCGATGCTGGAGACCTCGAACGTGTTGCGTACGTTGCCCGGCATGACGTCCCGCTTGAACAGCAGCTCCGGCACCCAGAACGAGTGGATGACGTCGCGGCTGGTCTCCTCGAAGCGGATCGAGCGGCCGCTGGGCAGCACCAGGATCGGGATGACCTCGCTGGTGCCGAGCACCGAGGCGACGGTGTTGGCCTCGGGGCCCTGGCCGTCGCGGTAGTTGAACTGCCAGTTCCACTTGAACGCGACGACCTCGACGGTGACGTCCGGGTTCTTCGACTGCTTGTTCACGTCGGTCTGCACGACCGCCGTGTAGTAGAAGAGCACGGAGACCACGAGGATCGGCGCGATGGTGTAGAGGAACTCCATCGGCAGGTTGTAGCGGGTCTGCACCGGCAGCTCGTTGCCGCGCTTGCGGTAGCGGATCACGCACCAGAAGATCAGGCCCCACACGAACACGCCGACGGCGAGCGCCGCGATGCAGGACGCGATCCACAGGTCGTACATGCGGTGCGACTCGGGCGTGATGCCGCCCTGGGGCCAGCCGAACCCGCCGAATGTCTTGCCGACGTCACAGCCGGTGAGCGAGACCAGCAGCGCCGCCGCGCCGAGACCGAGCCCGGCGATTCGACCAGCACCACGCCGCCGGCGTCCACCGGCCCCCGGGGAAGCGCTGTGCCGTACGGCCGAGCGCCGTACCTCCGAACTCCTTGCGACCACCTGGTCCTGCCTCCCTAGCGCGCCGCGGCGGTTGTTCTCCTTGACACCGACGGCAAAGGCGTCACCGACGGTCGCAGATTACTCGACCATGACCGGCCAGGCCGTCTTGGGGTCGCTGTCCACCCCCATCGGGGGGATCTTGGGCGTAACCGGGCGATAGCGTGGAACCCCATGAGCGCCTCCCCGGTCTACCTGGACGCCGCGACCGCGGCGCCGCTGCATCCGGTCGCGCGGCAGGCGATGCTGGCCGCCCTGGACGACGGCTGGGCCGACCCGGCCCGGCTCTACTCGGCGGCCCGCCGGGCCCGCCAGCTCCTCGACGCCGCGCGGGAGGCCGCCGCGCAGACGCTCGGCGTCCGCGCCGACGAACTGTCCTTCACCCCCAGCGGTACGACGGCAGCGCACGCCGCCGTACTCGGAGGCCTGGCCGGGCGGCGGCGGGCCGGGGCGACGCTCGTGCACTCGGCGATCGAACACTCGGCGGTGCTGCACGCTGCGGAGCGGCACACGGCGGCCGGCGGCGCGGCGGTGTCCGTACCCGTGGACCGGTCGGGCCGGCTGGACCTGGACGCGTGGGCGGCGGCGGTGGCCGCGCCCGGGGTGGCCCTCGCCGCGCTGATCGCTGCCAGTCACGAGGTGGGCACGGTGCAGCCGGTGCCGGCGGCGGCGGAGTCGTGCGCCGAGGCGGGCGTGCCGCTGTACGTGGACGCGGCGCAGCTGGCCGGCCGGGCACCGCTGCCGGCGGGCTGGTCGGTGCTGAGCGCCAGCGCGCACAAGTGGGGCGGGCCGCCCGGCGTCGGGCTGCTCGTGGTGCGCAAGGGCACCCGGTGGGAGTCGCCCTACCCGGCCGACGAGCGGGAGTCGGGGCGTACCCCCGGGGTGGTGAACCTGCCGGCGGTGGTGGCGGCGGCGGCGAGCCTGCGCGCGGCGGCGGCCGACGCGGCGGCCGAGGCGGCCCGGCTGGGCCCGCTTGTCGACCGGATCCGGGCGCGGGTGGCGGCCGAGGTGCCGGACGTGGAGGTGGTCGGCGACCCGGTGGACCGGTTGCCGCACCTGGTGACGTTCTCCTGCCTGTACGTGGACGGCGAGGCGCTGCTGCACGCGCTGGACCGGCGCGGGTTCGCGGTGTCCTCCGGCTCGTCGTGCACGTCGTCGACGGTGCGCCCGTCGCACGTGCTGGAGGCGATGGGGGTGCTGTCGCACGGCAACGTGCGGGTGTCGCTGCACCGGGAGACGACCGAGGCGGACGTGGAGCGGTTCCTGGCCGAGCTGCCCGGGATCGTGGCGGACCTGCGGGCGGAGGCGGGGGTGACGGACCTGTGAGCGAGCCGGACGAGGTGCTGGACTGCCGGGGGCAGCGCTGCCCGCTACCAGTGATCAATCTCGCCCGGCTGGTGCCCGGCCTGCCGGCCGGCGCGGTGGTGCGGGTGCTGGCCGACGACCCGGCGGCGGCCGTCGACATCCCGGCGTGGTGCCGGATGCGCGGCCACGAGTTCCTCGCCGCGCACGAGGGCCCCGCCTACGACGTCCGGGTGTAAGGAAGGGCCCCTTCTTAACGCCTCCGGTAGAGGAAGGGGCCCCTTTTAACGCCCGACGCCCGGCAGTCAGCGCAGGTACGCGAGGATGCCCGGCAGCGGGTCGGCCGCCACGGCGGTGTCGACCACCAGGCGCGGGCCGATCAGTGGCTCGTACTCGGCCCGGCGGCGCAGCGTCTGCTCCCAGGTGCCGTGATCCTCGGCCGGGCGGGCCTCGACGCGGCGGCGGTGCTCCTCCTCGTCGCCGCAGTGCACCTCGATCACCCGCAGCGGCACACCCGCCCGTTCGGCCAGGTCGTGCCAGAGCCCCCGGGCGCTGGCGACCGGGTTCACCGCGTCGACCACCACGCTGAGCCCCAGGCCGAGCTGCACCTCGGCCAGCCCGGCGACCGCGCCGTAGGCGGCCATCCCGGGTACGTCGCCGGTGAGGCCGTACCGGTGCAGGGCCCGCTCGACCGGGTCGACCGGCAGGACAGGGGCGCGCAGGGCGGTACCGACCCGGGCGGCCAGGGTGGTCTTGCCCACACCCGGCAGCCCGGCGAACGCGACGAGGACCGGGCCGCCGGTGCCGGGGCGGACCTCCGGGTCCACCCCGCCGGCCGGGCCGGTCACAGCAGGTGCGGCCGGACGTCCTCGGCGGCCGCGTCACCGTACGACTCGGCGAGTCGCTTCACGAACAGGTCCCGGCGGACCTCGTACTCCTGGCCGCCGAAGTTCTCCAGCACGAGCGTGGCCAGCAGGCAGCCGACCTGGGCCGCGCGCTCCAGGCCGACGCCCCAGTCGAGCGCGGCGAAGAAACCGGCCCGGAAGCCGTCGCCGACACCGGTCGGGTCGACCGCCTGGATCTCTCGCGCGATCGGTACCCGGATCGTGCCGATCTCCCGGCCGGCGATCTCCACGCCCTGCTTGCCCAGCGTGGTGACCCGCACCTTGACCCGGTCCAGCAGCTGCTCGTCGGTCAGGCCGGCCTTGCTCTGCAGCAGCGACTTCTCGTACTCGTTCGTCATCAGGTAGTCGGCGCCCTCGACCAGGCCGAGCACGTCCGCGCCGTCCATCCGGGCGAGCTGCTGCGACGGGTCGGCGACGAAGGCGTAGCCGCGCTCCCGGCACTCGCCGGAGTGCCGGATCATCGCGGCCGGGTCGTTGGCGCTGACCAGCACCAGGTCCAGCCCGCCGAGGCGCTGCGCCACCGGGGCCAGCTCGATGTTGCGGGCCTCGCTCATCGCCCCGGCGTAGAAGGAGGCGATCTGGCACATGTCGGTGTCGGTGGTGCAGACGAAGCGTGCCGTGTGCGCGATCTCGCTGACGTGCACCGAGTCGCAGTCGACGCCGTGGCGCTCCAGCCAGGAGCGGTAGTCGGCGAAGTCGGCGCCGACCGCGCCGAGCAGCACCGGGCGCAGGCCGAGCTGGGCCATGCCGAAGGCGATGTTCGCCGCGGTGCCGCCACGCCGGAGCACCAGTTCGTCGACGAGGAAGGACAGCGAGACCTTGTCGAGCTGGTCGGCGATGAGCTGGTCGGCGAAGCGGCCGGGGAAGCTCATCAGGTGGTCGGTCGCGATCGAGCCGGTCACGGCGATCTTCATGTCAACCCTCGGGGTCGGGAGCACGGCGCGGTCAGCCTACCGGCCCCCGGACCGGACGGACGGCGGTCGGTCACCAACCGGTCGATCAGCGCACATCCGGACGCCACGGCGAAGGGGTACGACGAAGCGGCGGGCCGCCCCACCCGGGGACGGCCCGCCGCTGTCGGCCGGTCGGCGACTCAGCTGAAGGAGTCGCCGCAGGCGCAGGAGTTGCCCGCGTTCGGGTTGTCGATGGTGAAGCCCTGGGCGTCGATCCGGTCGGCGAAGTCGATGGTGGCGCCGGCCAGGTAGGGGGCGCTCATCCGGTCGACGACGACCTCGACACCGTCGAAGTCGGTGACGACGTCACCGTCGAGCGAGCGCTCGTCGAAGAACAGCTGGTACCGCAGGCCGGAGCAGCCACCCGGCTGCACGGCGACCCGGAGCCGCAGGTCGTCGCGGCCCTCCTGCTCGATCAGGGCCTTGACCTTCTGCGCCGCGACGTCGGTGAGGACGACGGTGCTGGGGGCCTTGGCCTCGGTCGACTCGGTCTGCGCTGGCGTGGTCACGTGGAAGTCTCCCTGCGCGGTATGAGGTCCGGACGTCCTGGCCAACGCCGCACGTCCGCCAGTGATTCCCGGTGTGGTCCGTCTTTCGATCGTACGCCGCCTCCGGCGCCGCCACCCGGCGGCGTGACCAGCGGAACCGGTCAGCGGCTCCACTGCCGGGCGAGGCGGGCGCCGAGCGCGCGCAGCCCTTCGGCCGGGCGGGTCATCGCCGCGTCCACTCCCCCGTGCTCCTCGCCGCCGAAGTGCTCGACCAGGCTGTACGCCTCGGTGACGCCGGCCGCTGCGGCCTCCCGTCGTCCGGTGCTCACCCGTCCCGCGAGCACCACGCAGGGCACGCCCCGGTCCCGGGCGGCCCCGGCCACGCCGGCGACCACCTTGCCGCGCAGCGACTGGTGGTCGAACGAGCCCTCGCCGGTGATCACCAGGTCGGCGGCGTCGAGCGCGGCGTCCAGTTTCACCGCGCGGGTGACCAGGCCGATGCCCGATTCGCACCGGCCGCCGAGCGCCAGCACCGCCGCGCCGAGGCCGCCCGCGGCGCCGCCGCCGGGCAGCGCGCCCAGCCCGGACGGGCAGCCGGGCAGCCGTTCGGTCAGCACCTCCGCCCAGCGGGTCAGCGCGGCGTCGAGCAGCAGCACGTCGGCCCGGTCGGCGCCCTTCTGCGGGCCGAAGACGCTGCTCGCGCCGTGCAGCCCGAGCAGCGGGTTGTCGACGTCGGTGGCGGCGACGAGCGTGGCGCCGCGCAGCCGGGGCTCCCCGTCGAGCGCGGCCACCTCGGCCAGCGCCGCGCCGCCGTACGGCAGGGCCCGGCCGGCGCCGTCCAGCGGTGTGACGCCCAGCGGGACGAGCATCCCGGCGCCGCCGTCGTTCGTGGCCGAGCCGCCCAGCCCCACCACCACCGTGCGCGCGCCCGCCTCGACCGCGGCGGCGACGAGCAGTCCCAGCCCGTACGAGGTGGTGGCCTTCGGGTCGCGTTCGGCGGCGGTGAGCAGGTGCAGTCCGCACGCCTGCGCGCTCTCCAGGTACGCCGTGCCGTCGTCGGTGAGCAGGATCTCACCGGCGGCCGGGCGGCCCAGCGGGTCGACGGTGGGCACCGGCACCCGGCGCCCGCCGAGCGCTCCGGCGAGCACGTCGACGAACCCCGGCCCGCCGTCGGCGAGGGGCCGGGCCAGCAGGTCGTCGCCGGGGGCGACGTCACGCCAGCCGTCGGCCACCGCGGCGGCCACGTCGGGGGCCGGCAGCGTGCCGGCGAACTTGTCCGGGCAGAGCAGCACGCGCATGCGCAGCAGTGTGGCAGGCCACATCCGAGACGGCTGCGGCGCGGGCTCGCTGTGGGACCATGGGGTCGTGACTTCGACCTGGGTTGAGCCGTCCAACACCGCCACGGCGCTGCTGCTCCTCGGCCGCGGCAGCGACCCCGCCACCGAACGTGGCGTGGAGTGTCCGGGTGATCTCCCCGCGCCGAGCGACCCCGACCTGGTGGCCCGCGCCGCCGCCGCGAAGGCCGCGCTCGGCACGAAGGTGTTCGTCCTGGGCCACCACTACCAGCGCGACGAGGTGATCCAGTTCGCCGACGTGACGGGCGACTCGTTCAAGCTGGCCCGGGAGGCGGCGGCGCGCCCGGACGCGGAGTACATCGTCTTCTGCGGCGTGCACTTCATGGCCGAGAGCGCGGACATCCTCACCTCGGACGCCCAGAAGGTGATCCTGCCCGACCTCGCCGCCGGCTGCTCGATGGCCGACATGGCGGTGCTGTCGCAGGTCGAGGCCGCGTGGGACACGCTCACCGACCTGGGCATCGCGGCTGAGACCGTGCCGGTGACGTACATGAACTCCTCGGCGGACATCAAGGGCTTCGTCGGCCGCAACGGCGGCGTGGTCTGCACCTCGTCGAACGCCAAGCGGGCCCTGGACTGGGCCTTCGAGCAGGGCCGCAAGGTGCTGTTCCTGCCCGACCAGCACCTCGGCCGCAACACCGCGGTGCTGGAGATGGGCTTCTCGCTGGACGACTGCGTGCTCTACGACCCGCACAAGCCGAACGGCGGGCTGACCCCGGAGCAGCTGCGGGACGCGAAGATGATCCTGTGGCGCGGCCACTGCTCGGTGCACGGCCGGTTCACGCTCGACAGCGTCAAGGACGTCCGCGAGCGGGTGCCGGGCGTGAACGTGCTGGTGCACCCGGAGTGCCGCCACGAGGTGGTGAACGCCGCCGAATTGGTCGGCTCGACCGAGTTCATCATCAGGACGATCGAGGCGGCCCCGGCCGGCTCGGCGTGGGCGGTCGGCACCGAGCTGAACCTGGTGCGCCGGCTCGCCCTGGCCCACCCGGACAAGCAGATCATGTTCCTCGACCGGGCGGTCTGCTACTGCTCGACGATGAACCGGATCGACCTGCCGCACCTGGTCTGGGCGTTGGAGGAACTTGTCGCCGGGCGCGTGGTCAACCAGATCACGGTGGACCCGGAGACCGCCCGACACGCCCGGTCGGCGCTGGACCAGATGCTCGCCCTTCCGGGAGCCTGATCACCGTCGGTGACCCCGCTGGCACGGAAACGTACCGGACACCCCGGTTCGTGCCCTCGCTGGCGATGTGACCGATTCCATTCCCGTCACGGAGGGCTATGCTGCCGGGGCGACGACACACGCGGCCCGTTTTTCCATGACCGCGTTCCGGGTAGCGATGAACTTCGTGCACCCATCACTAGACACGGCAGCACCCAACGCGCTGGAGGTTGCGTTGACCGACGACGTCCTGGTCGTACACGGAGGCACTCCGCTTGAAGGGCGGATCCGCGTGCGCGGCGCGAAGAACCTGGTGTCCAAGGCGATGGTGGCCGCCCTGCTGGGCGACACACCCAGCCGGCTGTTCGACGTGCCGCGTATCCGTGACGTCGAGGTGGTCCGCGGTCTGCTCGGCCTGCACGGCGTCAAGGTCAGCGACGGCGTGGAGGAGGGCGAACTCGTCTTCGACCCCTCGAACGTCGAGAGCGCCAGCACCGACCAGATCAACGTGCACGCCGGGTCCAGCCGGATCCCGATCCTGTTCTGCGGCCCGCTGCTGCACCGGCTCGGCCACGCCTTCATCCCCGACCTGGGCGGCTGCCACATCGGCCCGCGCCCGATCGACTTCCACCTCCAGGCGCTGCGCGAGTTCGGCGCCACGGTCGAGAAGACGCCGGAGGGCCTGCACCTGTCCGCGCCCAACGGACTGCACGGCACGAAGTTCGCGCTGCCGTACCCGAGCGTGGGCGCCACCGAGCAGGTGCTGCTCACCGCGGTGATGGCCGAGGGCGTCACCGAGCTGCGCAACGCGGCGGTCGAGCCGGAGATCATCGACCTCATCTGCGTGCTGCAGAAGATGGGCGCGATCATCAAGGTCCACACCGACCGGGTGATCGAGATCCAGGGCGTCAAGAAGCTGCACGGCTACACGCACCGGCCGATCCCGGACCGGATCGAGGCGGCCAGCTGGGCGGCGGCGGCGCTCGCCACCCGCGGTCACGTCGAGGTGCTGGGCGCCCAGCAGGCCGACATGATGACCTTCCTGAACATCTTCCGGTCGGTCGGCGGCGAGTACGAGGTCACCGACCTGCGCCCGCCGCGCGGCGGCAGCCCGGGCCAGGAGGGCGGCATCCGGTTCTGGCACCCGGGCGGCGAGCTGAACGCGGTGGCGCTGGAGACCGACGTGCACCCCGGTTTCATGACCGACTGGCAGCAGCCGCTGGTGGTCGCGCTCACCCAGGCCCGGGGCCTGTCGATCGTCCACGAGACGGTCTACGAGCAGCGCCTCGGCTACACCGAGGCGCTGAACACGATGGGCGCCAACATCCAGGTCTACCGGGACTGCCTCGGCGGCACCCCGTGCCGCTTCGGCCGGCGCAACTTCAAGCACTCCGCGGTGATCGCCGGGCCGAGCAAGCTGCACGCCGCCGACCTGGTCATCCCGGACCTGCGTGCCGGGTTCAGCCACCTGATCGCGGCGCTGGCCGCCGAGGGCACGTCCCGGGTGTACGGCGTGGACCTGATCAATCGCGGCTACGAGGACTTCGAGGCCAAGCTGGCCGACCTCGGCGCGCACGTCGAGCGTCCCTGACCGTCCCGTTCACTCGTCCGGCCGCGTGCCGTCGCTGTTTCGCCGCAAGTCCGCCGACCTCGTCGAGGAGTCCGTCACCACGGTGACGACCGACGAGGAGTCCGCCGCCCGCCCCCGGGGCTACACGCCCAGCAAGAAGGAACTTGGGCAGGTCACGCCGAAGCGCCCGGTCGCCGGCCGCCGGCCGACCGCGCCGGCGAAGCCGCTGACCAAGGAGGAGGCCCGCGCGCAGCGCCGCGCCGCCCGCGCCGAGGCCGCCGCCGAGTTCCGCCGCGAGGGCGGCCCGCGTGACCGGGGCCCCGAGCGGCTGCTCGCCCGCAACGTGGTCGACTCCCGCCGGACGATCGGCACCTGGTTCTTCGGCGGCGCGCTGATCGTGCTGTTCGGCTCCAACCAGGCCATGCCGCCGATCGTGCGGCTGCTGTCGAACGTGCTCTGGGGCGCGCTGGCGCTCGGCGTGCTGATCGACTCGATCCTGATCTCCCGGAAGATCAAGCGGCTGGTCCGCGAGCGCTTCCCGAAGAGCACCGAGAAGCTCGGCTCGCTCTACTTCTACGCGATCATGCGGTCGATCACGTTCCGCCGGATGCGCGCTCCCGCGCCCCGCGTGAACATCGGCGACAAGGTCTGACCGGACCGGCCCCGAATCGGCCTCTCCCCGCCCCGGCGGTGAGAGGCCGATGTCGTGTGCGGCCGGCCGATGCCGCCGTCAGGCCACGCCGAGCAGGCGCAGCACCGCGGTGGTGGCCGCCGCCGCGACCACGACCAGTACGAACGGCGCCCGGCGCCAGGCGAGCAGCAGGCCCACGAGTACCCCGGCGGGCCGGGCGTAGCCGGCGAAGCCGCCGGCCTCGGTGAGCGCCGCGGTGGCGGCGAGCGCGGCGAGCAGCGTGGCGGCGCCGACCGGCAGCAGGTGACGGGACCACTCCGGCAAGTCGAGCCGGTCCCGCAGCAGCACCCCGGCGACCCGGAACCCGTAGGTGCCGGCGGCCAGCGCGAGGATCACCGCGATCAGCACGGGACCTCCCCGGCCCGTACGCTCCGCCGAGCCCCGCCGTCGTCCACCGGTCCGCTGCCAGCGGCGTCCGGCACGGCTACGGGACCGCCACCCGGCGCGGCGTCCGGGTCGGACGGCACGCCGGACCGGTCGGCGGACGCGGGGTTCGGGTCGGCGGCCGGCGAAGCGGGTGGGCGGCGGCGGGCCAGCAGCGGCAGGGCCAGCGCGGCGAGCGCGAGCAGCACCGGCAGCCCGGCCGGCAGCAGTGGGGTCGCCAGCACGGCGAGGCCGGCGCCGAGAAGTGCCACCCGGCGGGTCTCCCGGTCGCGCAGGCTGGGCAGCAGCAGCGCGGCCAGTCCCGCGGGGAACGCGGCGTCGAGTCCCAGCGTCGCCGGGTCACCGGCCGCGCCGCCGGCGAGCACGCCGAGCGCGGTGCCGGCGTTCCAGGCCAGGAACAGCAGCACCCCGGCGAGCCAGAACGCCCGGCGCCGCTGCGGCCCGGCCGGGCGGGCCAGCGCGAACGCGGTCGCCTCGTCGGTCATCAGGTGGCTGCCGAGCAGCCGCTGCGCGCGGCGGGTGCCGAGCGCACCACCGAGGGCCAGGCCGAACGGCAGGTGCCGGGCGTTGAGGAGCAGGCCGGCGAGGACCGCCGCGAGCGGGCTGCCGGCCGCGACGAGGCCCACTGCCATGAACTGGGCGCCACCGGCGTAGACGACCGCGGACATGGCGAGCGTGGCCCAGACGGGCAGGCCGGCGGCCACCGCCACGGCACCGAACGAGGCGCCCACGGCGAGCATCGCCGCGCCGATGGCGGCGACGTCGCGGAGTACCCGGGCGTCGCCCGTTCGGTTTGCCGTACGCATGTCCATTATCCTGAACGGGAGCACGCTGGTTCGTCAAACCGAACAAACCGACCGATGGAGCGAACATATGGCGATCGACCCCGCTCCCCCGCTCGCCACCATCGCCGCCGCGCTGCGCCGCGAGCGCGAGCGGGCGGGCCTGTCGCTCACCGAGCTGGCCCGTCGCGCCGGCATCGCCAAGTCCACCCTGTCCCAGCTGGAGTCCGGGTCCGGCAATCCCAGCGTGGAGACGCTCTGGGCGCTCGGCGTGGCGCTGGACGTACCGTTCAGCCGCCTGGTCGAACCGCCCACCGCCGCCGTCCGGGTGGTCCGGGCCGGGCAGGGGCCCCGGATCCGGTCCGAGCACGCCGACTTCTCGGCCACCCTGCTCGCCGCCGGGGCGCCGCACGCCCGGCGCGACGTCTACGTGATGGAGCTGGAACCCGGCGCGGTCCGGATCGCCGAGGCGCACACCCCGCGCAGCGTCGAGCACGTCGTGGTGGCCGCCGGGCGGATGCGCGTGGGCCCCGAGAGCGACCTGGTCGAGCTGGAGCCGGGCGACTACGCCACGTTCCCGGGCGACACCCCGCACCGGTACGAGGCACTGGCCCCGGGCACCTTCGCCGTCCTCGTCATGGAGCACCCGTGACCGCGGACGGCGCCCGGTAGAGCCGGGTCACCACCTCCTCGATGTCCGGCTCCACGATCGAGATGTCCCGCAGCGTGGTCAGGCCGGCCAGCCCGGCCACCACCTCGGCGACGCTCGCCCGTTCCAGCGCGAAGACCAGCCGCCGCCCGTCCGCCTCCACCCGCTGCACCGGCGCGCCGGGCAGCACCGGCGGCTCGGGCAGCGCCGTGTCCAGCTCGGCGACCACCATCCGGCGCGAGCCGTACCGGCGGTGCAGCTCCGCGATCGACCCGTCGTGCACCACCCGCCCGTGGTCGATCACCACGAGCCGCCGGCACAGCCGCTCGATGTCGGCCAGGTCGTGCGTGGTCAGCACGAGCGTGGTGTCCCCGGCCCGGCCCAGCTCGGCCAGGAACCCGCGTACCGCCTGCTTGCTGACCACGTCCAGGCCGATCGTCGGCTCGTCCAGGAACAACACCTCCGGGCCGTGCAGCAGCGCCGCGGTCAGCTCACCGCGCATCCGCTGACCCAGCGAGAGCTGCCGGACCGGGGTGTCCAGGAACCCGTCCAGGTCGAGCAGCTCCCGGCAGTGGGCCAGCCGGGCCGCGTGCTCGCCGGCCGGCACCCGGTAGACGTGCCGCAGCAGGTCGAACGAGTCCCGCAGCGGCAGATCCCACCAGAGCTGCGAGCGCTGCCCGAACACCACCCCGATGCGCAGCGCCAGCCGGGTCCGATCGGCCACCGGGCGCAGCCCGCACACCCGGGCCCGCCCGGACGACGGCGTCAGCACACCGGTGAGCATCTTCAGCGTGGTCGACTTCCCGGCGCCGTTCGGGCCGATGTAGCCGAGCATCTCGCCGCGCTCCACCCGCAGGTCGACCCCGTCGACGGCGGTCACCGTCCGCTTCTCGCGCCGCAGCGGACCGGCCTTCACCCGGACCGTGAACTCCTTGCGCAGACCGTCCATCTCGATGACGCTCATGACCCCGTACTCCGGTAGTGACGGACCCCGACGCGCCAGGCCAGGGCGGCCAGCGCCGCGGCGACCACCGCGACGCCCGGCGCGGCCCAGCCCGTCCACTGCGGCAGGCCGAGCGGGTCGGCGCGGCCCAGCAGCGCCAGCGCCGGGTGGTAACTGACGAAGGCGAACCCCATCCCGTACGCGAACAGCGCGCGGAACCACCCGCCGTACACGGTGACCGGGTACGAGGTGAAGTCGCGCCCGCCGTAGGTGACCGCGTTCGCCAGCTCGCCCGAGTCGACCCAGTAGAACGACACGGTCGCGGTCAGCACGAAGACCGAGCCGAAGAAGACCACCGCGGCCGGCGGGGCGATCACCGCCAGCGCGACCCGGCCGGGCGTCCAGTCGATGCCGGCCGAGACGAGCGCGAACAGCAGCACCGCCAGCCCGAACACGGCCCGGGACAGCTTGCGCAGCGGCAGGTCCATCAGCAGCAGTTGCGGCAGCGCCCCGAGCGGGCGGACCAGCACGGCGTCGAAGAGGCCGGTGCGCACGTACCGGGGAAGCCGTTCGATGTTGCCGACCAGCAGGTCGGCGGTGGCGAAGCCGCACGACGACAGGCCGACCACGACGAGCGTCTCGCGCAGCGTGAAGCCGCCCAGCTCCCGCGTCACGCCGAAGATCACCAGCACGGTGACCACGTCGAACACGGTGGCGCCCACGTTGCCGACCAGGTCCACCACGAACGACGTGCGGTACGCGGCCTGCGAGCGTGCCTGCGCACCGAGCAGCGCCCGGTACGCGCGCAGTTCCGCCAGGTCAACCATCCTGGGCGCGCTGCCGCGCTCAGCCACCCTGGACCACCAGACGGCGCTCGGCACGGCGCTGCACCAGCCGGCACAACGCCAGCAGCAGCACCGCCCAGCCGGCCTGCACCCCGACCAGGGTGAGGCCGGTGGCCATCGGCTCCCGCTCGACGAGCACGTCCAGCGGCACCTGGAGGATGCTGGGGAACGGGGTGGCGTACCGCAGGACCGCCTCCAGCGGGCCGGGCAGGAAGCCGAGCGGGAAGTAGAGCCCGGCCAGCACGCCCGAACCGAGCGTCCACAGGATCATCGGGCCCCGGACGTCCTGCAGCCAGTACGCGGTCGCGTTGACCAGGTAGCGGCAGCCGAAGCAGACCACCACCGCGAGCAGCGCGGAGAGCAGGAACAGCGGCACCGTGGCCCAGTGCCGGGGCACGTACACCGCGAAGAAGAACGGGCCGACCACCAGCGGCGGCACCAGCCGGGCCAGCGACGCGAACCCGGCCCGGCCCAGGTCGGTGGCGAGATAGCTGGTCACCGGATGCACCGGCCGCAGCAGGTCGGCGGCCACCTCGCCGGTACGGATCCGGTCCGCCAGATCGGTCCAGCCCCAGATGGCGATCACCGCCAGCAGCCCCTGGCCGGCCCAGACGAACGTGGCGAGCTGTGCCCTGTCGTAGCCGGCCACGGTGCCCGCCGCACCCGTCGCCGCGAGGAAGATGTAGCACCGCAGGAAGCCGAACACGGTGTTGGTGCACAACCCCGCCACGGCGGCCTGACGGTAGGTCGCGTGCCGCCGGAACCCGGCCGCCGCGATCGCGCCGAATGTCCGAAACCATGGGGTAACGTGTGCGCCGGTGGGTGGTGCCACAGTGGCGGTGACCGAGCCCACGCCGTTACCCTCCTTCCGCAGCCACGACGTGCTGGACCGGGCGACTGTACCGGCACGTCCGGCGCCCCAGCGCGAGAATTTCCAATGAGGTGACACCGCCGTGAGCGAGCGACGCGAGCCGGCCCCGGGGCCGTCCCGCGCGAGCGGCCGGAGGGGTTGCCGATGAGCGGCTGGGGGAGCTGGCGCGAGCCGGCCGAACCGGCCTGGGCCGCCGAGCCCACCCACGAGTGGCAGCCGCAGTTCCCCGGCCAGCGCTACCCGGGTGACATCGGCATCGAGAACCTGACGCCGCGTCCGCGCGCCGTGGTCGGCCGGGCCGAGGTACGCCCGGTCAGTCCCGCTCCGGACGAGGACACGTACCCGGTGAGCCCCGCCGGTCCCCGGCCCGCGGGGCACGAGGGCGGGCGCCCGGTGAGTCCGGCCGGTGGTCATCCGGTCAGCCCGGCCGCCCCGCGCGGCGGTGAGCCGGTCAGCCCCGCCGGTCCGCGCGGCACGTACCCGGTCAGCCCGGCCGGTCCGCGCGGCGCACACCCCGTCGGTGCCGGTCCGCGCGATGCGTCTCCGACCGGCTCCGCTCGTCCACGGTGGGCGGACCCGGTCAGCCCGGCCGGCCCGCGCGAGGCGCACCGCGCGGGCCCGGACGCGTACCCGGTCAGCCCGGCCGGTCCGCACGGCGCGTACCCGACCAGTCCGGCGGCGCCGCGCGAGGCGTACCCGATCAGTCCCGCGGTCCCGCCCGGCGTGCACCCGACCAGCCCCGCCGGTCCACGCGGCGCGCACCCGGACGGACCGGCAGGACCAGGCGGCGCGCACCCGAACAGTCCGGTAGAGCCACGCGGCGGGCACCCGGACGGGGCGGCGGGACCACGTGGCACGTACCTGGACGGGCCGGGTGCCTCGCGCGGGGCGTACCCGATGGGTTCCGGCGGTCCCGGCGGACAGCGCCCCGCCGGGCCGGACGGCCCCGGCGCGGACGGCCGCCGGCCCTACCGGCCCGGTCCGCCGCCGGAGCGGCTCGACCAACGCTGGGTACACCCCGACGGCCCACCCCGTCGGGCCGCCCAGCCGGGCTGGATGCCGGAGCCGAACGAGGCTCCGCACCGGGCCGATCGCCCGGCGGACGGCAGGCGCGCCCCGGCCGACGGCCGTCCGGCGGCTTCCGGCGACCGGTGGGGCGAGGCACCCGACGCTCGTCGTGACCACTCCCCCGCGGCGCGTGGCGGTCCCCTGCCCGACGGACGTCGCGGCCCCTTCCCGGAGCCGTCCCAGGTCGACCCCGCCCGTGGGCGGCGCGGTCCCGGCGTCGACGGGCGCGGTCCCGGCGTCGACGGGCGCGGTCCCGGCGTGGACGGGCGCGGTCCCGGCGTCGACGGGCGTGACGAGGCCGCGCCGCCGTCGGAGCGGAGTGCGGCCGGCCGGGTCGAGCCGGGCCGGCGTGAGCCAGGCTGGGCCGATCCGGCTCGCGACGGCCGGCGCGAAGCAGGCTGGAGCGAGCCGGGCCACGGCGGCCCCGGTTGGGGCGGTTCGGGCCACGACGGCCGGCGTGAGCCCGTTCGTGACGGCTGGCGCGAAACCGGCCCACGTCCCCCGGCGGACCGGCGCGACCCGGCCGGTGGCCGGTGGGACGATCGTGCGCCGGGCCGCGAGGCCGCCGCGTACCCCGAGACCCAGCGCCGGGCACCCGGGAACGGGCGGCCCGCGCCGCAGGGCGAGCCCGACCGGTACGGGGCGCAGGGACACCGTCCGGCTGACCCGCAAGCGTCCGCCCCGGCGCGGCCGGGCGCCGACCAGCGTTGGCAGCGCCCGCCGGCCGATCGCCCCCGCCCGCACCAGGGCGAGTGGCCCGTCATCGAGCCCCGCCCCCGGCCGGAGCCCGACGCGTACCGGCCGGACGAGCGGCACCGCCCACCCGCGGACCGGCCGGTACCGCCCCGGCACCCGATGCCGCCCGCCGACGGTCCACGCCCCGACGCGCGCCGTCCCGAGCAGGACGGTCCCGTCCGTCCGGACCCCCGCGACGCTCGGCCTGCCGGTACGGGCGCGCAGCCCGACGGCAGCGGTCCGCGCACCCACGCCCCCCGGCCGCCCACCGCCCCGACGCGCCCCGAGACCGGCCGGCCGCAGCCGGAGCAGGACCGTCGCCGGCCGGACGAGCTCGCCGCGCGTCCCGAGACCCGGCCGCAGCAGTGGCCGCTCCGGCCCGACGAGCGCCGTCCGGACACCCCGGAGCAGGCGGCCGCACGCCCGGACGACCGTGCCCGCCCTGCCTCGGCGGTGCCGGATCCGCTGTCGGCACCGCGCACGCCCACGCGCCCCGGCGACGGCTCGCCGTCGACCGGCCAGGCCCCGCTGCGGCCCGTGCCACCAGCCGGTACGGACGAGCAGCACCGGACGCCGGCGCCGGGCCGGTACGAGGCGACTCGTCCGCCGGTGTCCGAGCCCGACCGGCGCGTGGCCGACGGCGGTTCCGCACCGGCCGTTCCCGTCCGCGACGAGCCCTCGCCCGCCGCGCCCTCGGGCCCCAGGTCGGACGCGCCCTCAGCCCCGGCGTCGGACAGGCCTTCCGGTCCCGCGCCCCGCGTGCCGGCCGGCCCCACACCCGGCGCGCCCCCTTCTGCGGATCCGGGGTCGAGCGCACCGGTCTCCGGCGGGGTCACTCCCGCCGCGCCGGTTGCCGGCACGCCCAGCGGAGATGCGCAGGCTCCTACCGGCACCGGACGAGCAGAGGCAGTCCGCCCCGCGCCGACACCGGGCCGGACCGAGGAACGTCAGGGTCTTCCTCCGGCTGGCCCCGTCCAGCCGGCCCCGGCCGCGCCGGCTCGTCCCGCGCCGCCCACCTATCCGGGCCCTGCCCTCGCCCGGCCGACCGCGCCACCACCGGTCGTCCCGGCGACGCGCCCCGCCGACCCGGTACCGCGCCCCACCGACCCAGCGCCGCGCCCCGCCGACCCGGCGCCGCGCGCCGTCGAACCGGAGGCACAGGCGGCTCGGCCCACGGCAGGCACGGGCGCCCGCGCGGTCCCGGACATGGGGGCCGATCGCCCGGTGGTCGACCCGCGTACCCGAACCATGCCCGGCACCCCGACCACGCCTGGCACAGATGCCGACAGTCGAGCGGTCGACGTGGACGTCGAGACGACGCCGCCCCGGACGGTCACCCAGGCCACGCCGGCCGCCGGCACCGGCCGGCCCGAGACCGATGTGCACGTCCCCGTCGAGGACGGCAACCGGGGAGCCGACGCCGGCACGCGGCCCGAGTCCCGCTCGGACGGAGGCCGGCCCGATGCCGAAATGGACGTGAAGGCCACGTCCACTACGGACATCGTCTCCTCGGAAACCGACGCGGACACCCGGCGCCCACAGGGCGCGGACCACCTGGGAGCCGACGCGTCCTCCGACCGGAGCGACAAGCCGTCGGAGAGCGGCCGACCGGCGGAGAAGACACCTCCGCCGTCCCCCGGCGCCGAGGCATGGTTCCGCCCGAACCAGGCCGCCGAAGCCCCGAGACCGCCGGAGATCTTGGACGATTCCGGCCCCTCTGGGGGCCCTTTCGTACCAAGATCTCTACCCGGCCAGGACTCAGTCGCGCCGTCGGGTGGCGAGCGCGGTGGGGGTCCGTCCGTCGGGACGCCGGCGGCATCGCTCGGCGCGCCAACGCCGGCCACGCACCCGACCGGCGACGACGGGTCTCCAGCGGTGGTGGAGGCTTCGGAAGCGGCGGCGAAGGGGCCGGAAGCCGCACCCGCACCCGCACCCGCACCGATCGTCACTGCCTCTCCCGTGGACACGCCGACCGCCGGCGCACCGGCCGATCCGGCAACGACGACCGGTTCACCGGCCGCACCCGTGCCCGCGCCGATCACCCCGCCGCCGGTCGAGCCGACGACGGCGGACACCAGCGTCCCCGCACCCGACGGCCCGCCCGCCGAGCCCGAGCCGCACGACGCGATGGCTCCCGTACCCGAGCAGTCCAGCCCTGCGCCGGAACGCGCTCCGAACGATGTCGCCACCTCCGGCACCACCGAGGCCCGGCAGGACGGCGCGGCACCGGAGACCACCGCCGACGAGACGACGCGGGACACCACCGCCGACGAGACGACGCGCGAGGCCACCGCCGACGAGACGACGCGGGAGACGATCGCCGACGGCACAGCCCAGGAACCAGCGGCGGCCGACGGCACCGGCCACTCCGCGCCCACACCGTCCACCCCGGAGCCGGTCGGCACGGCCGCTGATGCGGACGCCACCGCTGCCGCGCCCGAGCAACAGACGCAAGCACAGACGCAAGCACAGGCCGACGACACCGAACCGACCCCGGCCGGCACGGAGCACGACGCCGGCCACGCCGGCAGCGCCGAGCACACCAACAGCACCGACGACACCGACGACGACGAAGACGACGCGCAGGATCGGCGTACCCCCGAAGCCGGAACCGACGACGGCGCCGAGCCGGCGACGGACATCGAACCTGCGGCGGACGCCGAACCGCCGCCTCCCGTCGACCCGGAGCAGGCCCTCGCCGCAGTCGGCTGGGAACTGGATCCGCTGACGCTGCGCGAGCGGGCCCCCGACCCGGCGCAGCTGCGGGTGATCCGGGACGGGCTGACCGGCAAGCTGGACACCACGCTCGACAACCGCAGCCGGGCCCGGCTGCTGAGCCTGCGGGCGGTGGCGTCGCGGATCCTCGGTGACCTGGACGACGCGCTCGGGGACGCGCGGCTGGCCGTCACGTACGCGGAGGCCACCGGCGAGTTCCGGCGGACCGCGCTGGCCCGCGCGCGCCTGGCGGAGGCGCTGCGGTGGCGGGGTGACCACGCGGAGGCGGACCGGCTCTTCGCCGAGGCGAACTCGCCGGAGCTGCCGGACCGGCTGCGCGCGCTGCTGCACGAGCACGCCGGGCGGTGCTGCTTCGACCAGGGCCGGCTGACCGAGGCGTGCCTGCACTTCGAGCGGGCGCTGGACCTGCGTCACGGCGAGGACGCGCAGCTCAACGCCCGGGTCGAGGTCGCGCTGGACGCGGTCGCGGAGCGGGCCGCCGCCGACGGCTTCGGGCCCGCGCCGCGCCGGCCCGAGGAGGTGCTCGGCACGCCGTGTCCGCCGGTGGCGACGTTCGACGAGGAGCAGCAGCTCTGGGGGTACGCGGACGCCGGCGGCGAGATGGTCATCGCGCACCGGTACGCCGAGGCGCAGCCGTTCCACGAGGGACTGGCCTGGGTACGGCGGCCGGAGGCGTCCCGGTGGGCGCTGATCGACACGTCCGGCGCGGCGCTGATCGAGGCGAACAACGGCTACCGGGCGGTGGTGCCCTTCTCGGACGGGCTGTCCTGGGTGTCGATGGACGGCAAGAGCCGGTGGATGGCCGTCGACCGGATGAACATCGTGAAGATCCCGCCCGGGTACGAGGAGGCCAGGCCGTTCCGCAACGGCCTGGCGGCGGTACGGCAGAACGGCGGCTGGGGCGCGGTCGACCTCACCGGCGAGGTGGTGGTGCCGACCCGGTACCACCGTCTCGGCACGCCGCTCGCGGACGGGCGTGAGGTCGACGGGTTCACCGCCGACGGGCTGGCGGTGGTCGAGCTGGCGGGCCGCCGGGGCGTGGTGGACCGGGCCGGCCGGGTGGTGGTGCCACCGGCGTACCCGACTGTGGTGGTGCACCCGGTGGCGTTCCTGGTCGCCGCCGAGTCGGGCCGGTGGGGCGCGCTGGACCGGCGCGGCGAGCCGCTCATCGACCCGGTGCACCCGGGCCGGGCGGCGGTGGTCGCGGAGATCGACCGGCTGCTCGCCGACGCCAGCCCGGTGCTCTGACCCGCGCCCGGCACGCCACCCGGAGCGGCGGCGACCCGGCCCGCCGGAACCGGCACCCCTCGGGCCGGCCGCTCACGCCGTCGGCGGGGGGCCGAGCAGTTCGATGCCGTTGCGGGCGGCGGCGTGTCCGAGCGCGGCCGGGTCGACCGGCGCCGGGTCGGGCAGCCGGCGGTGCGGCGCGGGCACGCCTGCTTCCGCGGCGAACCGCTCGAACCCGGCCGGGGTGGTGATCTGGAGCGCGCGCAACGGCTCGTCCGGGCCGACCACGAAGGTGTGCGCCAGGCCCACCGGCAGCAGGACGAAGTCACCGGGACCGGCGGTGAGCGTATCGCCGTCGCAGTGGAACCGGGCGGTGCCGGAGAGCAGGTAGAACATCTCGTCCTCGACCTGGTGGCGGTGCAGTGGCGGGGCGAAGCCGGGCGGGTTCACGAACTCGGCGACGGTGAGGCGGTCCCGGGTGTGCCGGCCGCCGGCCTTGAGCGTGCACAGGTTGCCGAGGAACCAGTACGCCTCGCCGTCGTCGGGGCCGAGCAGGTAGGGGCGGACGGACATGGGGCGGCCTCCGATTTCAGTGAATGCGAGAATATTCGATAGCCATCAGTCTAGTGAATAGATTGTTAGTATCGCTAGGTCATGGCTGGAGTCAAGGACGGCAAGTCGACGCGCCCCTACCGCTCGGCGGTGCGCGAGGAGAGCGCCCGGCGTACCCGGCAGGCGGTGGTGCGGGCGGCGACCGACCTGTTCGTCACGCGCGGCTACGCGGCGACGTCGCTGGCCGACGTGGCCGTCGAGGCGGGCGTCGCCCGGCCCACCGTGTTCGCCGTGTTCGGCTCCAAGGGCGCCCTGCTGCGCCAGGTGCTCGACGAGGCGCTCGCCGGTGACGACGAGCCGGTGCCGGTGGCGCGCCGCCCCTGGTTCCAGCCGGTCTGGGAGGCGACCGACCAGGGCGCGGTGCTCGACGCGTACGCCGGGGTCTGCACGCTGATCGGCCACCGCGCGGCCGGCGCCTTCGAGACGGTGCGCCGCGCCGCGGACGAGGCGCCCGAGGTGGCCGAGCTGTGGGAGACGCTGCTGCGCAACCGCCGCGCGGGGGCCGCCATGGTGGTCGACCGGCTGCTCACCCTGGACGGCCCGCTCCGGCCGGACGCGGGCACCGGACGCGCGGTCGACGCGCTGTGGTTCTACAACGACCCGGCGCACTACGCGGCACTGGTGCAGCGGTGCGGGTGGACGGAGGAGAGTTTCCGGCGGTGGCTCGCCGCCCGGATGCGCGACGCGCTGCTGGGGGCGTGAGCGCCGGACGGCGTCCGGGACCGGGCAGGTCTAGGGTCGGGAGCATGGAATTCCGTCACCTGGGCCGTTCCGGCCTGATGGTCAGCGAGATCTCGTACGGCAACTGGATCACCCACGGCTCGCAGGTCGAGGAGGACGCGGCGGTCGCGTGCGTCCGCGCCGCGATCGACAGCGGCATCACCACCTTCGACACCGCCGACGTGTACGCGGGCACCCGCGCCGAGTCGGTGCTCGGCCGCGCGCTCAAGGGCGAGCGTCGCGAAGGGCTGGAGATCTTCACCAAGGTCTACTGGCCGACCGGTCCCGGCCGCAACGACAGGGGTCTGTCCCGCAAGCACATCATGGAGTCGATCGACGGCTCGCTGCGTCGCCTCCAGACCGACCACGTGGACCTGTACCAGGCCCACCGCTACGACTACAGCACCCCGCTGGAGGAGACGATGGAGGCCTTCGCCGACGTCGTACGCTCCGGCAAGGCGCACTACATCGGCGTCTCCGAGTGGAAGGCGTCCCAGCTGCGTGAGGCGCACGCGCTGGCCCGTGAGCTGCGCATCCCGCTGATCTCGAACCAGCCGCAGTACTCGATGCTGTGGCGGGTCATCGAGACCGAGGTGGTACCCACCAGCGAGGAGCTGGGCATCGGCCAGATCGTCTGGTCGCCGATGGCCCAGGGTGTGCTGTCCGGCAAGTACCTGCCGGGCCAGCCGCCGCCCGCCGGTTCGCGCGCGACCGACGAGAAGTCCGGTGCCGGGTTCATCGCCCGGTTCATGACCGACGACGTGCTCACCCGCGTGCAGCGGCTCAAGCCGCTGGCCGAGCAGGCCGGGCTGACCATGCCGCAGCTCGCCGTCGCCTGGGTGCTGCAGAACCCGAACGTCTCGTCGGCGATCATCGGCGCGTCCCGGCCGGAGCAGGTGCACGACAACGTGAAGGCGGCGGGCGTGAAGCTCGACGCCGACCTGCTCAAGGCGATCGACGAGATCGTCGAGCCGGTCACCGAGCGGGATCCGGCGAAGACCGAGAGCCCGGCTCAGCGCCCGTGACCTCGCGTCGTTCCCGGGCCGGCTCGCACCGGCCTCACGAACGCCGGCGCGAACTGGGTCGACCA
>NZ_JBMVFV010000029.1:0-64757 GCF_049538395.1 Micromonospora sp. AB353
GCTGATCGAGGCGGACCCCGACGACTGGCGTCCGTCGACCCCCGACGCCGGTACGCCGCAGGCGCCTGCGGGAGCGGGCACCGGCGGCGCCGGACTGGTGGAGCCGGTCCCCGCCGTGCCGCCGAGCACCGGTGTGACGGTCCCGAGCACCGACGTGACGGCACCGGTCGGCGGTGTGCTGCCGCCGATGGCCGGCCCGCCGGGCAACCACGCGCCCGCCGGCACCACACCACGTACCGCACCGGATGCATCCGATCTGATCCGTCCGGACGAGACCGGCTGGACCTCGGCCCGGCCGGAGGACTGCGCGCCGGGCGACGGCACCGCGGCCGGCGGCCCGGGCCTGGACGGCTCCGCGCCGGTCGTCGACGTGCCCGGCCCGCAGCCGGACGGTCCGCCTGCCGGCCCGGATCCGGGCGTGCCGGAGGCCGCCGCCGAGGAACCCGCCGCGCCTGACGTTGCGGCGGCACCCGTGTCCGGCACCGGCGGTACGCCGGGTGTGCCCGTACCGGAAGTGGTCGTGCCGCCGACGGCGGTGGAGGTGCCGACGGTGGTCGACCTGTCCCCGGCCGTGGAGCCGCCCGCGGCCGTCGTGCCGCCGGTGGTCGGCGGGGTCGTGGCGGCTCCGGTGATCGTCGGCCAGCCGGGCCTGCCCGCCGCGCCCGGTCCGGCGGCGGGCCCACCCGCCCAGACGGCCGCGCCGAACCCGTCCGGGCAGCCGAACTCGCCTGCGCAGCCGAACCAACCGCCTTCGCCGGGCGGTGGCAGTCCGGAGGGGACGCAGCGGAGGACAGCGGTCGTGGCCGACGGTGAGGTGGCGGTCGCGGTCCCCGGCGCGCTCGGCCTGGCCGGCGCCGCCGCCGTCGCCGGAGTCGGCGGTCCCCAGGCGTCCGGCCGCGCGGCGTCCGGCGCGGACCCCGACGACCCGGCGCGGGCCGGTACGGTCCGGGCGCGCTCCGGTCGCGACGACGAGCGCGAGCCCGGCACCGGCCGGGAACCCGCCGCGGGCCTGCGCGAGGACGACGCCGTCTGGGGCGGTGACCGCGCCCGGCCGGCGGCCGACGACCACGTGCCGGTGGTCCGTCCGGACGACGACCCGGACGACACGGCGGGCTGGGACGACCTCAGCGACGCCGACTGGCTGACCGGCCCGTCAGCGGACGACGGCAGGGAAGGGTGACCATGTCGGAGACACCGCAGCCCCCGCGCGCCGTGTGGCGGCGGGTCGCGCCCGTGAAGGCGCCCCGGCCGTCCGACGGCACGCTCGACTTCTTCAGCGCCGACCTGGAGAAGATGCCCCGGTGCGGTGAGCCCGGCGTCAGCGACGCCGAGTTCACGGCGTCGCTCGCCGACGAGGAGAAGGCGGCTGCCGCCCGAGCCGAGGCGTTCTGGGCCGAGCAGGAGCGACGCCGCAGGGACGAGGAGGAGCGGGCGAAGAAGGAGAAGAAGCGCCAGGCCGAGGAGGACGACGACGTCAAGGTGGCCGAGCGCTACCGCAACGACCGCTACGCGGTGAAGCTGCTGCGCCAGGAGCGCACCGTCTGGGGCGGCGACGGCGCCGACGCGGGGACGCTCGGATGAGTACGGTCACCGTCAAGCGCCCGCCCCGCGCGCCGGGCCCCGAGGCACCGGAAGGCTCGATCGAGCTCCAGGAGCCGCCGCTGATGGCGGAGGAGGCCCCGCTCGACTTCCGCTCGTTCGCGATGGTCGTGCCGATGGGCCTCGGCATGGGCGCGATGCTCGCCATGTTCGGCCTCTACAACCGCACCCCGATCATGTACGTGATGGGCGGCGCGATGGCCGGCGGCATGCTGCTCATGGGCGTCATGCAGATCGGCCGCGCGGCCGCCGAGCGCAAGCGCAAGATGCGCGGCGAGCGGCGCGACTTCCTCCGCTACATCGGGCAGTTGCGCAAGCAGGCCCGTGAGGCGGCCGACCAGCAGCGCCGGCACGTGCTGTGGAACAACCCGCAGCCGGGCTGGCTGTGGTCGATCGCGATGGGCAGCCGGCTGTGGGAGCGCCGGCCCAGCCACGACGACTTCGGCCGGGTGCGTATCGGTCTCGGCCGGCAGACCGCGATGCTGACGTTCAACCCGCCGTCCACCAAGCCGATCGAGGACCTCGAACCGCTGTCGTCGATCTCGCTGCGCCGGTTCTCCGAGGCGTACCGGACGGTGTCCGGCATCCCCACCTCCGTCGGCCTGCCGAGCTTCACCAGCGTCGAGTTCGAGGGCGCGATCGACCCGGCGATCGACCTGGCCCGCGCCATGGTCGCGCAGCTCGCCACCTTCCACGCCCCGGACGAACTGCGGATCGCGGTGCTCGCCGCCGAGGTGCACCGGGGCCCGTGGGAGTGGGTCAAGTGGCTGCCGCACAACGCCCACCCCACCGCGTACGACGCGGCCGGGCCGGTGCGGATGTTCGCCGGCAGCCACGACGCGCTGATGGACATGCTCGGCCCGGAGATCACCGACCGGGGCGACCACGACCGGGCCGTCAAGCCGACCACCAGCGAGCCGTTCCTGGTGATCGTCGCGCACCTGGTGGACCTGCCGGACAGCTCCCGTCTGCTCGGCGCGGGCATCCGCAACGTGGTGCTGCTCGACCTGACCGGCGCGATGCCCGGCGGCCCGAAGGTGCTGCGGCTGACGGTCACCGACGACGTCGTGGAGTTCCCGGCCGGTGCCACGACCGGTTCGGCCAAGCGGGACGGCCTGGACCGGACCCAGTGCGAGGCGCTCGCCCGCATCATCGCGCCGAAGCGGACCAGCGGCACCCTCGAGGTCTCCGACGAGCCGCTGGACACCAGCTTCGAGCTGACCACGCTACTAGGCATCCGCGACGCGATGACCTTCGACGTGCAGGCCCTGTGGCGGACCCGGACGCCGCAGCGCAACCGCCTCATGGTGCCGATCGGCGTCACCGAGGAGGGCGAGGTCATCGAGCTGGACCTGAAGGAGTCCGCGCAGGGCGGCATGGGCCCGCACGGCCTGCTCATCGGCGCCACCGGCTCGGGCAAGTCGGAGCTGCTGCGTACCCTCGTCTGCGGCCTGGCCGCGACGCACAGCTCGGAGATCCTCAACCTGGTGCTCGTCGACTTCAAGGGCGGTGCCACCTTCCTCGGCATGGACAAGCTGCCGCACACCTCGGCGGTGATCACCAACCTGGCCGACGAGCTGCCGCTCGTCGACCGGATGCAGGACGCGCTCAACGGCGAGATGACCCGGCGGCAGGAGATGCTGCGGGCCAGCGGCTACGCCTCGCTGTTCGACTACGAGAAGGCGCGTGGCAACGGCGCCCAGCTCGTGCCGTTCCCGGTGCTGCTGATCATCGTGGACGAGTTCAGCGAGCTGCTGTCCAGCAAGAGCGAGTTCATGGACCTGTTCGTGTCCATCGGCCGGCTCGGCCGGTCGCTCGGCGTGCACCTGCTGCTCGCCTCGCAGCGGCTGGACGAGGGCCGGATCAACCGGGTCGAGGGACACCTGTCGTACCGGCTGGCGCTGCGCACGTTCTCCTCGATGGAGTCACGGTCGGTGATCGGCGTGGGCGCGGCGTACGAGCTGCCGCCCGAGCCCGGCAACGGCTACCTGAAGGTGGACACCACCAACCTGGTGCGCTTCAAAGCGGCGTACGTCTCCGGCGCGTACACCGGAAGTGGACGCCGCGACGGCGTCGCGGACGCCGGGGACGAGCCCACCGCGGACGTGGTGCCGTTCACCACCCGGCAGGTCGCGGTGCGCCACGACCCCGGGCCGGAACGCCCGGCCGAGCAGGTCGAGGAGCCCGCCGCCGACGCGAACGGGCCCAGCCTGGTCGAGGTGCTGCTGGACCGGCTCGCCGGCTCGGGTCCGCCGGCCCGCCAGGTCTGGCTGCCGCCGCTGTCCAGTGCGCCCAGCCTGGACTCGCTCATGCCGAGCGTGCTGCCCGACCCGGTCCGCGGCATGACCATCGACGATCCGGCCGTCCAGGGTGGCCTGCGGGTGCCGGTGGGTGTGGTGGACCGGCCCGCCGAGCAGCTGCGCGAACTGCTGGTGGTCGACCTGAACGGCGCCGACGGCCACGTCGGCATCGCGGGCGCCCCGCAGAGCGGCAAGTCGACGCTGCTGCGCAGCCTGATCCTGGCGCTGTCGCTGGCGAACACGCCGCGCGAGGTGCAGTTCTACGGCCTCGACTTCGGCGGCGGCGGCCTCGCCTCGATCGCCGGCCTGCCGCACGTCGGCTCGATCGCCACCCGGATGGAGCGCGACCGCGTCGTCCGGACGGTCGAGGAGGTCCTCCAGGTCATGGAGAGGCGCGAGGCCGAGTTCGCGCGGCACGGCCTCGACTCCATGTCCACCTACCTGGCCAAGGTCGCCGAGGGGGTGATCGAGGACGGCTTCGGGCACGTCTTCCTGGTCATCGACGGCTGGTACACGATGAAGCAGGACTTCCAGGAGCTGGAGCAGAAGTTCCAGGAACTCGCCTCGCGCGGCCTGTCCTTCGGCGTGCACGTGATCGTCACCGCGACCCGCTGGTCGGAGCTGCGTACCTGGATGCGGGATCTGCTCGGCACCAAGCTGGAGCTGCGGCTCGGCGACGCGATGGAGTCCGAGCACGGCTCCCGCAAGGCGGCCACCGTGCCCAACCAGGTCGGCCGCGGCCTCACCGGCGGCGCGCTGCACTTCCTGGCCGCGCTGCCCCGGATGGACGGCAGCTCCGAGGTGGGCGACCTGGCCGAGGCGACCAAGTCGGTGGTCGAGGAGGTCGGCACGTTCTGGCCCGGCCCGGCCGCCCCGCCGGTACGGATGCTCCCGGCGCACCTGATGGCCGAGACGCTGCCGCCGCCCGAGTCCGACTTCAAGTTCGTCATCGGTCAGGACGAGCAGCGTCTCGCCCCGGTCTGGCACGACTTCATGGCCACCCCGCACATGCTGGTCCTCGGTGACAGCGAGACCGGCAAGACCAACATGCTCCGGCTCGTCCTGCGGTCCATCCAGCAGCACTACCCGCCGGAGCGGGCGAAGGTCGTGCTCGGCGACTCGCGCCGCGACCTGGACACCGCGATCGGCGCCGCGTACCAGGTGGGTTTCGCGTTCACCGGCGACAAGATGCACGAGCTGGCCGGCCAGGCGTCGGTGTCGATGAACCGGCGGATGCCCGGGGCCGACGTCTCGTCCGAGCGGATGCGCAAGCGCGACTGGTGGGAGGGCCCGGAGCTGTTCGTCATCGTCGACGACTACGACCTGATGACGAAGAGCACCGGGATGGGCTCGACGCTCGACCCGCTCCTGCCGTTGCTGGCCCAGGGCGCCTACATCGGCCTGCACGTGATCGTCGCGCGCAGCACCTCCGGCGCGATGCGGGCCCTGATGGACCCGGTGATCCGGCGGATGTGGGAGCTGGGCACGCCCGCGACGCTCTTCTCCTACCCCAAGGAGGAGGGCAAGTTCCTCGGCGAGGCGAAGCCCCGCCAACTGCCGCCCGGACGCGCCCAGCTCGTCACCCGGCGCGGCGTACGCCTGATGCAGACCGGTTTCGTGTCGGACACGGCCCGATGAGAGAGGCTCGCTGGTGACCGCAGCGCTGAACGACCAACTGTGCCGGATCACGGTGATCGGCCCGGCGCGCCGGGCCGATCTGGCCGTACCGGCCCGGATGCCGGTGGCGAACCTGATGCCGCTGCTGGTGCGGCACACCACCGACCTGGCCCGGGTGCCCGACGGTGAGGTGCCCGACGAGTCGTGGGTGCTGCAACGCCTCGGCCAGGCGCCGTTCGAGCTGTCCGGCACGCCGGAGAGCCTGGACTGGCTGGAGGGCGAGGAACTGCACCTGCGCCCGGCGCAGGATCCGCTGCCCGAACTCGACTTCGACGACCTGGCCGAGGGCGTCGCCACGGTGGTCAACAGGCGGGCCGACAGGTGGCAGCCGGAGTACCGCCGGGTGCTGTTCCTGGTGCTCTCCCTGGTGGCGATGGGCCTGATCGCCGCCGTGCTCGTGGACCGGGGCCCGGTGCTGCCCCAGGTGGTCGCCGGCGCGGTGCTCGCGGCCGGGCTGTTCACCGCGGCGATCGTCAGCGCCCGCCAGCAGACCGACGGCGCGTTTCCGCTGCTGTTCGGCGGCGGCGCGGCGTTCTTCGCGGCGGTGGCCGCGTCCAGCGCCGTCGACGGTGACCCGGACGGCGTGGCCTGGACCGCCACCGCCGGGCTGGCCGCCGCCGTCGCGGTCGTCGGGGTGGCCGCGTTCCTGCTGATCGCGCAGCGGACCGTCACACCGGTCATGCCGTTCGCCCCGCTGCTGATCGTCGCGCTGACCGCCGCGATGGTGGCGCTCGTCCTGCTGGCCGGTGACGGCTTCGCGCTCACCGCGCCGCAGGTGTCCGCGGTGGCGGTGTCGGTGATCCTGGTGCTGATCGTGATCGCACCCCGGGCGGCGGTGAAGCTCGCCCGGCTGCGCGGACCGCAGCTACCGAAGACCGGCGCCGACATGTCGTACGACATCGAGCCGGAGGACTCCGACCTGGTCAAGTCGCGCGCCGACGAGGCGGACACGTACCTGACCGCCTGCATGACCGCGTCCGCGCTGGTCCTGCCGGTGCTGATGCACCACACCATGCGGGCGCCGGGCTGGTCCGGGTGGACGCTCGTGCTGGTGACATCGAGTGCAATCCTGTTGCGCTCGCGTACCTTCTTCGGGTTCTGGCAGCGGATCGCCCTGGTCGCGGCCGGTACCGTCGGCTACCTCATGGTGGCCCTGATGTTCTCCGACAAGCTCGCCCCGACCGGCCGGTACGTCCTGCTCGGCGGGCTCGTCGCCCTCCTGGTGCCGCTGGTGATGGCCGCGCTGCGGCCGTGGCCGCGACGCATGCTGCCGTTCTGGGAGTACACCGCCGGCGGGCTGGACGTCGCCACCGGCCTGGCCGTGCTGCCGGTGCTCGCCCAGGTGCTGGGGCTCTACGCCTGGGCCCGCGGACTCTTCGGGTAGCCGGCCGTGCAGACCCAGCGCGACCACGTCCACGCCCACCAGTTCATGATGGGCCGGCTGAGTTCCGCCCTCGTGCAGGGCGACCCGTCCACGGCGGAGATTCCCGGCCAGCGTGCCGTCACCGGCCTGGCCTTCGGCGTGCTCATCAGCGTCCTGGTCGTGGCCGGTTTCGCCGTCTACGGATGGATCGTCCCGGGCGGCAGCAAGGCGTACACCCGCAGCGGCGTGATCCTGGTGGAGAAGGAGAGCGGCAACCGGTACGTCTACCTCGACGGCGTGCTGCGCCCGACGCCGAACCTGACCTCGGCCATGCTGATCCAGGGCAGCGGCGCCACCGTGAAGCTCATCTCCAAGGAGTCGATCAAGGACGTGCCGCGTGGACCGTCGATCGGCATCGACGGCGCACCGCAGTCGGTCGCCACCGGGCAGATGGTCGCCGGCCCCTGGCTGGCCTGCCTGCCCGGCTCGGTCACCGACGAACCCGGCGACCGGCTCGGCCTCAACCTCGACCCGCGCGCCGAGGCCGTCGCGCTGCCGGCCGACCGCTTCGCCGTCGTCCGCGCCGCCGACGGACCCACCTACCTGGTGACCGCCGGCCGCAGGCACCGGGTCGCCGACCCGGCGGTGCTCGTCGCGCTCGGCGCCACCACCACCCGCAAGGTGCCCGCCCCGCAGGACTGGCTCGACTTCCTGCCCGACGGGCCGGACCTGGCCCCGGCCACGATCCCCGGCGCGGGCCGCTCCGGGCGGGTCGGCGACCGGACGTACCCGATCGGCACGCTGTTCCGGCAGCGGCCCGACACCGGCGCGGAACAGTTGCTGGTGCTGCGCCGCGACGGCCTCGCGCCGCTGAGCCGGACCGAGTTCCTGCTCGCCACCGCCACCTCGGGGGAGGAGCCGGTGGAGCTGAGCGCCGCCGACCTCGCCGCGGCCCGGATGTCGGCCGACCGGTCGTTGCTCACCCGCCTGCCCGACCTGACCGGCCTCACCCCGCAGGAACCCGGCCCGTACGCGCTGTGCCTGCGCCAGAGCGCGGTCGACGGGACGCGGTTCGACAGCACCGCCGTACTCGCCCCGCTGGCCCGCTCCGGTGTCCGCCCCGACGGCCGCGCGACGGTGCTCACCGCGCCCGGCAGCGGCATGGCGGCACTCCCGGCTCCGGTCGGCTCCGG
Organism: Micromonospora sp. AB353; assembly: GCF_049538395.1. Classification (NCBI taxonomy): domain Bacteria; kingdom Bacillati; phylum Actinomycetota; class Actinomycetes; order Micromonosporales; family Micromonosporaceae; genus Micromonospora; species Micromonospora sp. AB353. The sequence continues at coordinate 8,133 of NZ_JBMVFV010000029.1, forward strand.
TGCGGCGCAACCCCTGCCCACGTACATCGCGGACGACGGAAAGGCGTACCCGATCGGCGACCAGGACGCGGTACGGGCGCTCAGACTCGACCGGGTCGTGAACGTTCCCTTCCCGAGAGAACTGCTCGCGCTGGTGCCGCAGGGCCCGGCGCTGAGCATGAGGGCCCTCGCGGCCGCAGAAGTGGGGTAGGTCGATCATGGCAACCCGGTTCCGGGAACTGTTCGGCGGCGGCAAGGACCGCCCCGAGGGCGTCGTCCAGCACACCGTCGGCAACGCCCTGGTGGTGCACGCCGACGACGCCATCAGCCCGGAGGCCCAGTCGCTGGCGCTGTCCATGATCGAGGACGCGGAGAACGACGTGGTCGTGCTCGACCTCGGCGACGGCATGCCGATCAGCGCGTGGGAGTCGATGGCCGGGGTGCTGCCGCGCCGCCGCCGCGGCATCCGGCTCATCGCCTGCGGCCGGCCCGGCAACTCCGCCGCGATGGCCGGTCAGTGGCTCTCCGAACGCCTCAACCGCACCGTCATCGCCCCGGACGGCGACCTGGTACGCGGCTCCGCCGGAACGCTGTTCGTCCACTCCGCCCCGGGCAGCGGCTGGGTGCGGTTCCGGCCCGGCCGTCCGCCCGCCTGGGACGCCAAGCGCTACCCGACGCCGCGATGGGACCGGGCGGCGGTCGACACCCGGCCGTCCAGCGCCACCGCCGAGATCGAGCCGATCCCCGCCGGGGTCTGGATCCACAGCAACCGCGACCCGCAGGTGGTCGACCCGCAACGGCAACGGCTCACCGCGTACGTGCCCTGCCAGGCCGAGACCATGACCGTGCTGCTGGGCTGCCCCGGCACGCCGCCGCTGTCGCTCGACGACGTGGTGCGCTTCTGGCGCGGACTCGACGAGGAGAACCGGCAGCGGGTGCGCTTCGTGCAGTTCGGCGAGGTCCGCATGCCCGAGGGCGAGGCGTTCGGCCAGGCGCTCGCCGACCTGCTGAACACCGACGTCACCTGCTACACCGGCGTACCGATCGGCAGCCCCCACCGGTACGAGATCCGCACCGTGCTGCCGGACGGCGCGTTCGGCTGGGCACCGTACGCGCTCGAACTGTCCTACACGCCCCGGGCGCACCCCAACTCGCGGGCCCGCCGGCCCGCCGTGCTCAGCCACCGCCCGCCGCTGCCCGGCGCCGAGGAGGTCGCGCCCCGGGTCTACTGGTTCGCACCCGGCGCCGTGGTCGAGGTGGTGCAGACCGGTCTCTGGGTACGTTCCACAGTCGAGCCGAGGAACGCCGAGCAGGTCCGGTCCGCGATGCTCGACGCGGGCAGCGGCACGCTGGTCTTCGACGACACCGTCCACTCCACCGCCCACCGGATGCGGGAACTGGCGCTCGACCTGGCCGCACGCGTCGACGGCATGGCGGGTACGAGCCGCGCGCTGATGCCGGCGTCGGTGCTGGTGCCCGGCGCGAAACCGGCCAGCCGGGCCGAGGTGGTCATCGACCTGGAAGCCGAGACGCGGGCGGTGGGCACGACCGCGCCGGTGCCCGCGTACGTGGAGGCCACCCCGCCCGCGCCTGTCGCACCACCCTCGGCGGACAACGTGGTGGTCGCCGTTCCCGCCCCGGTCCCGGCCGTCCCCGCCGACCGGGAGCAGCCGGCCGCACCTCCCGCGGTACCGCTTCCGGCCGCGCCCGCACCGCTGCCGCCGCCGGCCGCGCCGTCCGTCTCCGAACTGCCGGCTCCGCCAGTGGTGCCGTTCGTGTCCGCGCTACCGGATCCGCCCGCGGTGCCGCTGCCGGCGGCGCCTCCGGTCGTCTCCGAACTGCCCCCGCCGCCGGTCGTGACGACGCTGCCGGCCCCGCCCGCGGTGCCGCTCGTCTCCGAGCTGCCGGCACCGCCTGTCTTGTCCGAGCCGTCTGCGGCGAAGCCGGTGCCGCTCGTGCCCGAGCTGCCGCCTCCACCCGCGGTGCCACTGCCGGCAGCGCCGCCGGTGGCGCCCGTGGTGGTGTCCGCACCCACGTCGCCGGTCGAGCCGGTGGTCGTCGCCGACTCCGGTGACGGGCCCTCGGCGGCACCCGTCGAGGACCCCGGGCGCGACGCGTACCCCGCGCCCCCCACCAGGCCGGCGGGCTTCGGCGAGCCGGCGCCGCCGACCATGCCCGCCGGGTTCGGCCATGCGCTCGCGGCCCCGCCGGTGACGGCCGGGCCGGCGGCGCCGGTCGCGGCCCCGCCGTCGATGCCGGTCGTCGCGGTCGACCTGCCGCCCGCCGGAGCCGGTCCGTCGCCGGTGGCCGCGCCCGCGCGGACCGGCGAGCCGGCCGCATCCGCCGAGCCCGCCGCACCTGCCGAGCCGTCGGACGCGCCGTCTGCGGAGCATGCCGGACCGTCGGAGGCCGCCGAACCGTCGGAGGTGGCCGCCGAGGCACGCGTGCAGCCGGTGCCCTCGGCCGGCGCCGGTGCCCTGCTCTCGGAGAAGAAGGGGCTGGCCGACGAGCGTGCCTGGCTGCGCCGCACGCTCAGCCGCGAGTTCGACGTGATGGCCAGCTCGGTGTCCCGGATCATGTCCGAGCACCCGGGCATGCAGGGTTCCGGCGTGTCCACGGAGGACGTGCTCGCCGACACGGTCGCGTTGCGGCTCTACCTGACCGGCCGGGGACCGGGCGTCGACGCCGGTCTGCGCTCCGGTCGCAAGGGACCGCACGTGCCGTTCGCGCGGTGCGTGGTCGCCGGGGTCTCCCGGATGCCGTCGTTCCGGGGCACCACCGTCTACCGGCTGTCGCCGACCGACGGGGAGTGGGCGCTCTACCAGGACCGGCGGCTGGTCACCGACTGGAGCTTCGTCAACGCGCTGACCCAGCCGTGCGCGTCCGAGGACGGCGACACCGACGTACTGATCTGGTCGATGACCGCCCGCCGGACCAGCCTGCTGGAACCGGAGGGGGACGAGCACGTCGAGGACCGGGTGCTGTTCCTGCCCGGCACGAACTTCAAGGTGCTGGACCTGCGCCGGCCCTCGGCGGGCGAGCGCGGCGCGGTCATGCTGCGGGAGATCGGCGCCAACGAGATCGACGACACCGGACGGGTCGACTCCAACCGGGTGTCGCTGGACGAACTGGCGATCACGTCGCTGCGGCGCAGCGTGGACCGCTGGGCCACGGCCGAGCCCCGGGTCCGCATCGGCGCGGCGGCCCGCGGGCGCCTGCGGGTGCTGCCCGGGCTGGACCGGAAGGGATGACGCGGTGAGTCGGCAGGTTCTTGTGGTGGGCGACCGGAAGCCGGGGTCCTATCCGACGATCGGCTCCGCGCTGTCCCGGGCCGAGCCCGGCGCCACCATCGACGTCCATCCCGGCCGGTACGTCGAGAAGCTCGTGGTCGGTGACCGGGTGACGATCAGCGCGGCCCAGCCCGGCACCGTCGAGGTGCATGTGGAGGAGGGCAGTGTCCTGGTCGTCCGCGGTGAGGGCGCCCAGCTGCGCGGCGTCACGCTCGGCAGCGCCGACACGACGCTGGCGGCGGTGGACGTGTACGCGGGCGAGGTGGCGCTCGACGACTGCCGGGTCAGCGGCGCCTCCTGGGTGACGCTGCTGGCCCGGATGCAGGGCACCGTCGCGCTGCGCGGCTGCGACGTGACCAGTTCGGCGGGCGCGGGCGTGGTGGTGATGTCGGCCGGGTCGAGCACGATCGAGGACACCGACGTCCACGACGTCGCCACGAGCAGCGTGGTGGCGGGGGAGCAGAGCGCGCTGACGCTGCGCCGGTGCCGTCTGCGGACGGCCGGTGCGAACAGTGTGTGTGTCGGCGGCGACGCCCGGCTCACCGTCGAGCAGTGCGAGATCACCGGCGCCGGCAAGCCCGCCCTGGTGGTCGAGCAGCGGGCCCGGGCCCGCATCCGCGGCCTGTCCGTCACCGGCAGCGGCAACGTCGACGTCTTCGTCCGGGGCGAGGCGGACGTGCAGATCAGCGACTCGACGTTCACCGGCGCCGCGGTGCAGTCGGCGCACATCGCCGAGGGCGCGTCGCCGGAGTTCCGGAACTGCACGTTCGGCGGCGCCGGGCACACCGCCGTGCAGGTGCTCGGCGGGGGCCGGCCGACCTTCACCGACTGCACCGTCGAGGACACGCCGGTGGGCATCGCCGTCAACGGCGGCGCGCCCCGGTTTTTCGGGCTGACCGTGCGGGGTACGCGCGACAACGTCGCCGTGCTCGCCGGCGAGTCGGCTGTCGTGCTCCAGCGGCTACGCGCCGAGGTCACCACCGGCGGCGGGGTGCTGGTCCAGGACGGCGCCTCGCTGGAGGGCACCGACCTGGTGGTGGACGCGGGCGAGGCGACGGCGCTCACGCTGACCGGCCCCGCGCGCGGCGTCGTCCACGAGGCCCGCCTCACCGGCACCGGCGCGGCCTGCGTCCGGGTGGGCGCCGGCGCCGACCTGACGCTGCGCGCGGCCCTGCTGCGCGGTTCCGGCGCGCTGGCCGAGGGCGCCCTCCAGCTCGGCGACAGCGAGGTCGTCGGCGCGGCCCGTGACGGCCTGCGGGTCACCGGGTCGGCGACCGTCACGCAGACCCGGGTGCGGGACGCCCGGGGCGACGGGATCGTCTTCGAGGCGGGCTCCCGGGGGTCGGTGAGCGACGGGGAGGTGCTCGGCAGCGGCGCGTCCGGCATCGGCGTGGACACCGTGGAGCCGGTGGCGCTCACCCGGTGCGTGGTGCGCGACAGCGTCGCCGAGGACGTCCGCCGCGCGCCCGGCGCCACAGTGACCACCGAGGCGCTGACGGTGGGCCGCCCGCAGGCCACCCCGGCGCCCGCCGGCCCGCCGGCCGCCGCGCCGGTCCCGGTCGCCGGCGACGGGGGTACGGCGGAGGACGGCGCGGACGAGCTGAGCGAGCCGCTTCGCGAGCTGAACGGGCTGATCGGCCTGCGCGGGGTGAAGCAGGAGGTCACCGCGCTGATCAACCTGATCAAGATGTCACAGGTCCGGCTCCAGATGGGCCTGCCGATGCCGCCGATGAGCCGGCACCTGGTCTTCGCCGGCCCGCCCGGCACCGGTAAGACCACTGTGGCCCGCCTGTACGGCTCGGTGCTCAAGGAGCTGGGCATCCTGTCCAAGGGCCACATGGTGGAGGCGGCGCGGGCCGACCTGGTGGGCCAGTACATCGGCTCCACCGCGATCAAGACGACCGAGCTGGTCACCAAGGCGCTCGGCGGCGTGCTCTTCATCGACGAGGCGTACACGCTGTCCAGCGGCTCGGGCGGCTCCGGGCCGGACTTCGGCCAGGAGGCCATCGACGCGCTGATGAAGATGATGGAGGACCACCGCGACGAGCTGGTGGTGATCGTCGCGGGCTACTCGGAGCTGATGGAGCAGTTCCTCGCCTCCAACCCCGGTATGGCGTCGCGGTTCACCCGCACCATCGAGTTCCCCAACTACTCCGTCGAGGAACTGGTCACCATCACCTCGAACCTGGTCAGCAAGCACTACTACGAGCTGACCGACGACGCGGTGGAGGCGCTCACCGCGTACTTCACCCGGGTGCCGAAGAACGCCACGTTCGGCAACGGCCGGGTGGCCCGCAAGCTGTTCGAGGCGCTGATCAACAACCAGGCGTCGCGCCTGGCGACCACGCCGCCCACGAAGGACAACGAACTCAACCGGCTCACCGCCGCCGACGTCGAACCCGAGCTGGCGCTGCTGGAGGACCTGCCGGTCGAGCAGGGCGAGCAGCCCGACGCGGCGACCGACCCGACCGGTGCCATCAACGCGTCCCGTAGCTGGAAGCGGATCTGCGGCCTGGTCGGCGGGCAGCGGGTCAAGGAGGCGGCCGGGCAGACGCTGCTGCAGCTCTGCGAGGGACGCAACCGGCGGCGCGGCCCCGGCCGCACCGGCAACGTGCTGCTCGGCGGCCGGGCCGGCAGCGGCCGCAGCGAGTACGCCCGGCTGTACGCCGCATGCCTGTCGGAGCTGGGCCTGGTGCCGGTCGGCCAGCTGGTGCGGGTGAGCACCATCCGGGAGCTGGCACCGCAGTGGCCCGGCCAGGCCGGCAGCCTGGTGGACGCGGTCCTCGACGACGCGGCCGGTGGCGTGCTCCAGCTCGACTACGTCGACGACGGCTCCGGCGTCGCGCCGGAGATCGCCGAGGCGCTCGTGGGCCGGATGCGCTCCCGGCTCGGTGATCCGGTGGTGGTGCTGACCGGCGAGGAGGCGGCCCTGGCGAGCCTGCGGGCCGCGGTGCCGGCGGTGAACGAGGTGTTCGGCCAGCAGTGGTCGGTGCCGGAGTTCAGCACCGACGAGCTGGCCGCGATCGTGCTGCGGCACCTGGTGCGGCGGGGCCACGAGGTGCCCGACGACGTCCGGGCCGCGCTGACGCAGCTGGCCGGCCGGCTGCCCGAGCGCACCGTCCACGCCGCCCACCAGTTCTCGCTCGCGCTGACCCGGCGCACCGGCTCCCGTACCCTCGCGCTCGCCGACCTGGCCGCGCCCGGCCCGGCGGCGGGCGAGCGGCTCGGCGGCCTGGCCGCCGTCGGCTGACCACCCGACCGTCACCCACAGAAAGGCCCGGCATGCAGCCCGAGTCCAAGCCCGTTCCCCCCTCGTTCCAGGAGTTCATGGAGAACGCGCAGCGCCTGGAGGACCAGATGCGCAACGCGCAGGCGGAGCTGGAGCGGGCGATCGTCACCGGCCGCTCCCAGGACGCCACGGTCGTGGTCATGGCCAGCGGCCTCGGTAGGGTCCAGGCCGTCCGGATCGACCCGAGGGTGTACGAGCAGCGTGACGCAGCGTCGTTGCAGACGGCGATCATGGAGGCGATCCAGGCCGCTGCCGCGAACGCCGGGCAGCTCGCGACGGAGAAGATGGGCCCCGTCGAAATCAATCTTCACTGACTGAAAAAAGTCTGACCTGCGGTTATGGGCAGATCTTCACGGATCGGCGCCCACCGGAAAGAGAGTGTGGAGATTTCCTGAAGGACTCTCCATGAGACTGTCAGCCCCTACTGACAGTGATGGAGATGGCTGTGGAGCAAGTTGCCGTCTTTGTGCACGCGCCCGACCCGCTGACCCACACCGGCCTGACCGCCCACCTCCGGTCGCGCTCCGACATCACGCTGCTGGACAGCGCGGACCGGACGCGGGCGCAGGTCCTCGTCGTCGCCGCGGAGCGGCTCACCACCGACGTGATCGCGATGCTGCGCCTCGCGGCGACCGAGATCGGCGCCCCGGTCGTCCTGATCACCACCGAGGTCAGCGAACAGGAACTCCTGACCGCCGTGGAGTGCCGGGTCGTGGCGGTCCTGCCACGCGCGGCGGTCACCGCCGAACGTCTCGTGCACAGCGTCCGGGCGGCCGCCTCCGGCGGCGGTGTGCTGCCCCCGAACCTGGTGGGCGAGCTGCTCAAGCACATCGAACGGCTCCAGCGCGACGTGCTCAACCCCAACGGGCTCAACGCCTCCGGCCTGACCGCGCGCGAGATCGACGTGCTGCGGCTGATGGCCGAGGGCTTCGACACCAACGAGATCGCCGACGAACTGCGCTACTCCGAACGCACGGTGAAGAACGTCATCTACGGCCTCAACCACCGGCTGAAGCTGCGCAACCGCTCGCACGCGGTGGCCTACGCCCTGCGCTCCGGCATGATCTGAGGTGATCACGCGCCACACCGTCGGCAACGCCCTGGTGCTGCACGCCAGCGAGCGGATCAGCACGGAGGCCCGTACGGTCGCGCTGTCGGTGGACCGGGATCCCGACAACGACATCGTGATCCTGGACCTGCAACACGAGCTGCCGTTCGACATCTGGGACACGGTCGCGACCGAGCTGCGCCGGCAGCGACTGCGCCGGGGCATCCGGCTGGTGGTGTGCGGCGCCCGCCCGGAGACCGGGGCGCTTGCCGGCCAGTGGCTCTCCGACCGGCTGGGCCGGCCGGTGATCGCCCCGTTCGGACGGATGATCCCGGGTGCGGCGGGACTGCTGTTCGTGCACGCGACGGATCTCGGCGGCTGGGTCTGCTACCGGCGCGGCCACACACCGGTCTGGCAGTCGAAGCGCTATCCCGTACCGGCCTGGGACGGCGCCGCCGTCGATCACCTGACGATCAGTTCGACCTGCGCCGCCGAGCCGCTGCCCGGCGGCGTCTGGCTCCGGGAGAGCCGCGACGAGGCCGCCGTCGCCGTACACGGAAGCCACCTCACCTCGACGATGCCGTGCCTGCCGGACGCCATGCCGGTCCTGGTGGGATGCCCCGGGACGGCACCGCTGCGCCTGGACGACATCGCCCGGTTCTGGCGCGGCCTGGCGCCCGAGGGGCGCGAGCACGCCCGCTTCGTCCAGTACGGCCCGGTCGCGCTGCCCGACGGCGAGCCGTTCGGGCAGGCGCTGGCCGACCTGCTGCGCTGCCCGGTGCGGGTCTTCACCGGCGTGCCCACCGGCCGCCCGGACGGCCCGGCCCTGTTCACCGTCGACGCCGACGGGCGGCCCGGCTGGCAGGTCTTCGCCGAGGAACTGGCCTACCGGCCCCGGGAGACGCTGGGGGCGAAGGCGGTGACGCCGCGCATCCTGCGTCACCGCGCGCCGCCGGAACTCGGCGAGCCGGTCGGCCCGCGCGTCTACCAGTACGCCCACGACGCGGTGGTCGAGGTGATCCCGTCCGGCCTCTGGCTGCGCGCCCCGGAGCCACCCCGGCACGCCGACCGGATCCGCGCGGTGCCGATGGACCCGAACCGCGTCCGGCTCGTCGTGGACGACCCCGCGCCGGCCGTGGCGGACCGCCACCGGGAACTGGCCGGTGACCTGGCCGCGCGGCTGGACCCGGCGACCCGCAAGCGCGCGGCGGTGCAGCCGTCCTCGCTCGTGGCGCCGGGTCGCCCGGGGCTCTCGGCCCGGGGGATCGAGGCCGGGACGTACCGGCACACGACGGGTCACGTCGCCGGACTGCCTCCCGCGCCGTCGGTGCCGGCGTCCGTCCCGGAGCCGCTGCCCGTCGCCGTGGCGGGCCCGCCCGCGCCGCCGGCCGGCGCGGTGGCCGCGGCCGTTCCCGCAGTCGCCGGTCCCGCCGTCCCGCCGGACACGACCCTGCCGGACGGCTCCGGGCTTCCCGGCCCCGGGTCGGAGGCGGCCGGGCCTCACGGTGCCGGGCCGGGCGTGGCCGGGCCTCACGGTGCCGGACCGGTGACGGCCGGGCTTCCCGTGGCCGGGCCGGGCGTCGCCGGGCTCGACGGCATCGGGCCGGACGCGAACGCGCCGGATGCGACGGCGCGGGACGTGGCCGGGCCGGTGCCCGGCGGCGGTGCGGGCTGGGCGACCAGCCCGACGATGACGCTGCCGGTGCACCGTCCCGCGCCTGCGCCCGTCCGCTTCCAGCGCACCCCCGGTGACGACGCGCGGGGCGTACGCCCCGGCCCCGACCTGGACGAGGAGCGGACCTGGTTCCGGCGGGCGTTCCGCCGGGAGATCGCCGACGTCGCCGCCGAGGTGGCGGACGTGCTCGCCGCGCATCCGGCGCTCGCGGGCGGCGCCGACGCGGTGGAGTACGCGACAGCCGTCCGCCTCTACCTCTCCGCTGCCGGCGACGGCCTCGACCAGGCGCTGCGGTCCGCCGAGCCGGGCGGTCACGTGCCGTTCGCCAGGTGCGTGTCGGCGGGCGTACGCCGGTTGCCGGTGCACCGGGGCGTCGCGTACGCCGGCGCCGAGCTGACCATTGCGGACCTGCGGCGGATCGCGCAGCGGCGGGTGCTCACCGACTGGGGCTTCACCAACGCGCTCGCCGAGCCGCCCGCCGACCTGCCGGGCACGGTCGAGGTGCTGATCTGGTCGGCCACCGCGCGGCGCACGGCGGCGTTCGAGACCGCCGACGGCGTGCCGGTCCGGGTTCTGTTCCTCCCCGGTACGGCGTTCACGGTGCTCCAGGTGCAGGAGCCGGAGGAAGGCGCCCCCGCCCGGCTGCTGGTGCGGGAACTGGCGGTGGAGGAGCCGCCGGTGGACGGGCGGGTACGCTTCGACGCCCTCGCCCTGGCCGCCCTGCGCCAGCACCTGGCGCGCCGCACCGGCCCGGGTACGCCGGTCCCGGCGGCCGCCGCCCGCCGGTTCGTGGGCGTACCGGGGCTGCGCTGAGGCGCTACCGGTCGAGACGGTCGCGCAGGGCGGTGAGCGTCGCCCGCTGCGCCGGCGGCAGCCGGTGCCCCGCCAGGGCCCGGCGTACCAGCTCGCGGGCCGCCTCCGGGGCGCGCCGGGACAGCTCGGCACCGTGCGCGACCAGCCAGCCCACCAGCCACTCGTCCACCTCGGGCGGCCCGGCGAGCAGGTGGTCGGCGACCCGGGTGACGGCCCCGCCGTCGTCCGCGAGCGCCTGTGCCGCGTGCCGGTGCAGCGTCGGCCGCAGCGCGGCGGGGATGCTGCCGGCGAGCGCCCGCCGCAGCACCGGCTGCCGGAACGCCAGCTCGCTGCCCGCGTCGACGAGGACGTCGGCGGCGACCGCCTCCTCCAGCTCGGCCATCAGGTCGAACGGCGACCGCCCGGTGACCGCCGCGACCTCGGCGACGGCGAACTCGTCGCCGAGCAGGGCGGCGTAACGCAACGACTCCCGGGCGCCGGGGGAGAGGTGGTCGAGGCTGGCCCGCACGGTGTCCAGCAGCGCGCGCGGCATGTCGTCGGCCCGCGCGTCGACCTCGGCGAGCCCGTCGACGACGCGTACCCCGTCCTCGGCGACGAGGCCGCTGACCAGTTCCCGGGCGTACAGTGGGTTGCCGGCGGCCAGCGGCGCCAGCGACCGCAGCGTGGCGCCGGGCGGTACGCCCACCGTCCGGCCGAAGATCTGCTCGATGTCCGACGGGGGCAGAGGGGTGAGCCGGATCAGGTGCCCGTCGCGGGTGCTCACGCCCCGCCGTACCCGGGCCAGGTCGCGGCGGCCCGGCTCGGGCCGTGCGGTCGCGACGAGCAGCAGCGGCAGCCACCGGGTCAGCGCGGCCAGCCGCTCCCAGGCCAGCAGGCTCACCTCGTCGGCCCACTGGAGGTGGTCGACGGCCAGCACCAGCGGGCCCGTCGCGGTGAGCCCGCGGACGTGGTCGAGCACCCGGTCGACGGCGGAGGCCGGGTCGTCGTGCGGCGCGTCCTCCAGGCGCAGCGCCCGGCGCATCACGTGCAGCGGGATGCGGCTGCTGAGTTCCTCGGCGCTGCCGCGCGCGACCCGGTGGCCCCGGGCCCGCGCCTCGTGCAGCGTCGCGTCGAGCAGCGCGGACTTGCCGATGCCCGGCTCGCCCTCGATCCACACGATCGCGCTGCGGCCCTCGCCCACCGCGTCCAGCAGGTCGCGCAGCAGCGCCAGTTCGGCGTCGCGTCCGACCAGGCGTCCCCGTCGCGGTACGGCCGGCGCCGCTACCGCTGCCGGTGCCACCGGTACCGGCGGTGCCGGCTCGGCGAGGATGCGGCCCTGCAGCTCGCGCAGCGCCGGGCCGGGCTCGACGCCGAGTTCGTTCACGAGCACCCGGCGCGCCGCGTGGAAGACGTCCAGGGCCTCGGTGCCCCGGCCGGCCCGGTGCAGCGCGCGCATCAGCAGCTCGTGGAACGGCTCGTGCAGGGGATGGTCGCGGACCAGTGCGGTCAGGTCGGCGATCAGCGTGTCGTCGCCGCCGCCGGCCAGGACCAGCCGGGCCCGCCGCTCCGCCGCGGCGATCCGCAGCTCGGCCAGGCGGTGCCGGTCGAGGTCGGCGAAGAGTCCGGTGACGTTCGCGTACGCCTCGCCCCGCCAGAGCGCGAGCGCCTCGTCGAGCAGGGTGACCGCCGGTCCGGGCCGCCCGGCGCCGGCCTGCGCCCCGGCCGCCTCGCACAGCGTCTCGAACCGGTCGGCGTCCAGCGCGCCCGGTTCGAGGCGCAGCGTGTATCCGGCCCGCCCGGAACGCAGCAGCCCACCGGCCGGGCCCAGGGCGCGCCGCAGACCGGAGACGTAGGTGTAGATGTTGCCCGCCGCGGCGCTCGGCGCCGACTCGCCCCACAACGCCCGGATCAGTTCGGCGCGGGTGACCGGGCGGTTGGCGTTCGCGGCCAGCATCGCGAACAGGGCCCGCCGCCGGGCCGGTCCGAGGTCGATCTCGACCTCGCCGTTCCAGGCGCGTACCGGGCCCAGAACGGAGACGCGCAGTCTCCTCACCGCTGCCCGACGACCGCCGGGCCGACGTTCGCCGAGGGCCCGTCCGGGCCGGCGATCCGGTTCATCTCGGCGCGCGTGGCGGCGTCCCCGGTGTGCGCCGACACCCAGGTCGCCTCGGCGCGGGCGGGCAGGCCGCAGCGGTGCAGCACCCGGGCCAGTTCCGCGGTGAGCAGCTCGCGGGACGACGCGGAGAGGCCGGGCGAAGCGACGGCGTGGCGCAGCACCGCGATCGCGGGCGCGGGTGCGGCGGCGCCCAGCTGCGCGGCGTGCGCGGTCAGCCAGTCCTGCACCCAGGCGTCGACCGGCACCGGCCCGGCCAGCAGCTGGCCCGCGACCCGGCCGAGGTCGCCGCCGGCCTCGGCGAGCCGCTGGGCGAACTGCCTGTGCATCAGCACCCGCAGCGCGGTCGGGATCGCGCCGCGCAGGACCCGGCGGATGACCGGATGCCGGAACCGCAGGCGGCGTCCGTCCTCGACGAGGATCCCGGCGGCCAGCGCCTCCTCCACCGCGGGTACGAGTTCCGGCGCCGACTTGCCGGTGACCGCGGCCAGGTCGGCCACCAGGTAGTTGTTGCCGAGGAACGCGATCGCCCGCAGCAGCTGGCGGGTGTCGTCGGCGAGTGGTTGCAGGTGCCGGGAGACCGCGTCGGTCAGTTCCGGTCCGGGTGTGTCGGCGGTCCGGCCGTCGCGGTCGGCGAGGACGAGATGCCGCAGGTAGTACGGGTTCCCGGCGGCCGCCGCGACGAACGAGCGCACGGTGCCGGGGCCCGGGCCGGGTGGACGGGTCCAGGCGCGGACCAGGCCGGTCGCGGTGTCGTCGTCGAGCGGGCCGAGGTCGACGAGCGTGGTGCCGTCGCGGGGCAGCACCCGGCGCAGGAGCCGTACCTCGTATCCGGCCGGGACCGGCCGGGCGGCGGAGACGAGCAGCAGCGGCAGCCGGGTGGTGAGCTTGTGCAGCGCGTGCCAGACCAGCAGCGACATGTCGTCGGCCCACTGGAGGTCGTCCAGGACCAGCAGCAGCGGCCGTTCGGCGCACCGCGCGACCACGAACCGCTGGACCGTGTCGATGACGGTCATGGTCGGTGGCGCCCCGCCGGTGCAGGCGTGCAGCGAGGCGGGCAGGCCGTCGGAGTCGTTGCCCAGGGACAGGCACTCCAGCACGATGCTCAACGGCATCCGGTACGCCAGCTCGTCGCCGACGGCCCAGCCGACCTGGACGCCGAGCGGCGCCGCGCCGCTGAGCCCCTCGGCCAGCAGCGCTGACTTGCCGATGCCCGCCTCGCCGCTGATCCACATGCTGCCGCCGCGTCCGCCGGCGAGGCCGGTGACCGCCGCGCGCAGCCGGGCCAGCGCGGCGGAACGGCCCCGGAAGCCGGGGTGCCGGGCCGGGACCGGTCCCGGGCCGCGTACCGGGGCCGCGGTGGCGCCGGACAGTTGGTCGTGGATCTGCCGGACGGCCGCGGCGGGTTCGGTGCCCGCCTCCTCGACCAGCCGGTCGCGCAGCGTGGCGTAGAGCGCGAGCGCCTCGGCGGTACGGCCCTGCGCGGCCAGCGCCCGCATCGCCACCGCGTACAGGCTCTCCCGGGCCGGGTGGCGGTCGACGAGCGTGAGCAGGCGGTCGACGACCTCGGCGCCGCGTCCGAGGCCCAGCATCAGCTCGGCCTGGCGTTCCACAGTGGTCAGGTACAGCTCGCCGAGCCGGATCCGGTGGCCGGCCGCCCGCGGGCCCGGTACGCCGACGAGCGCCTCGTCGCCCCGCCACTGCGCCAGCGCGGCGTCCAGCGCTGCCAGTTCGCCCGTCGTGTCCCCGGCGGCGCGGGGCGCGCGGCTGCGTTCGCGCCACCGCTCGAACCGGTGGACGTCGACGGCGTCGGCGTCGACGTGCAGCCGGTAGCTGCCGCCCTCGGAGGTGAGCACCCGGCCGGAGGACCACCTGTCGCGGTCCGGTTCGAGCATGCGGCGCAGGGCGGAGACGTACGTGTAGAGGTTGCCGGTCGCGCTGGCCGGCGGATCGTCACCCCAGACGGCGGAGATCAGTTCGTCCCGGGACAGGCCCCGTTCCGGGGTGAGCGCCAGCGCGCTGAAGACGGCCCGGCGCTGGGCCGAGCGCAGCGGCAGTTCCCGCCCGGCGAACGTGATCCGGAGACTGCCCAGCAAGCGGATGTCGAAGCCACTGCACTGTGCCGTCATGCCGTCCTCGTGGTGACCGGATACCTGTCTCGGTGACAACCGTTCGGCGGAACCCTAGCTCAACCATCTACCATGTCAACTTCATGTGGATGGCCGAAAAGCTTACGGCGCAGGGCTTTCCGGTGCGCGTACCGTTCATCTCCGGCCGCCGCCGGTCGCGCGAGCAGGCAGTCTGTCCGAGGCCGGTCCGTACCGTCCACGACGGACCGGGCCGGGGCCGGGCGTCCCGGCGAGACGATACTCACCCCGGCGGGGCCGGCGTCCGGCGCCGGCCCCGCCGAGATGGTTCAGCTGCCGGTGCAGGTGGCGGTGGCGCCCCCGCCGGTCCCGGTGCCCTGGAATCCGAAGGTGGTGCTCTGCCCCGCGCCGAGCCGTCCGTTGTAGCTCTGGTTCGCCACGGTGACGGTGCCGCTGGTGCCGCTGGGCACGCCGTTCCACAGTGAGCTGATCGCGGCGCCGCCGGGAAGGGTGAGCGTGACGCGCCAGCCGGTCAGCGCGGTGCTACCCGCGGTCACCGTCACGTTTGCGACGAAGCCGCCGTTCCACTGGTCCTGGACGGCGTAGACGGCGGTGCAGGAGGCCCCGCCCGGCGGCGGCGTGGTCGGCGGCGGCGTGGTGGGCGGCGGGGTCGTGGGCGGCGGGCCGTCGAGCGTCAGGTTCTTCTGCTGGACGCTCCACTGGGTGCGGCACAGACCGCAGTCGGGGCCGACGAAGGTGGCGCCGGCGCTGACGTCGCCCTTCAGGCGCCACTTGAGATAGAGCACCGCGACCCGGCCGAACTCGCCACCGTTGGGCTGGTCGTACGTGCCGCCGTGCCCGACGTTCAGGTTGCCCATGAAGGCGGGCAGCCCGGTCGGCAGCTTGCCCCAGTCGTCCATCGCGTTCGGGTAGGCGATGTCGCTGGGCCCGCCGACGAAGTACGCGATCGGCTTGGTGAGTCGCCGCAGCTGGTAGTCGTCGGCGTCGTTGAGCAGGCCGCTGCTGAAGATGCCGGTGGTGGTGACGCGCGGGTCGTTCGAGACCGCGTACGCCTCCAGGCCGCCGCAGGAGAAGCCGGCCACGGCGATCTTCGTGGTGTCGATCCGGTTGTGGTACTTGCTGCCCGACCGGGAGTTCTCCGCCACCGCCCAGTCGATGGACTGGGTGAGCATCTGGGCGTTCGTGGAGCCGGAGCCGTTCGGCGCGCCGTTGGCGATGGCGAGGAAGCCGTGGGAGGCGATCTCGCGCAGGAAGGTGCCCTGCGACAGGCCGTTGGCCGAGCACGCGCCGTTGCCCCACACCAGGACGGGGAGACGCTCGGACGGGAGCGTCTGGGGCCGGAAGATGGTGTGGCTGGGCAGGCTCGACGAGGTCTCGTAGTCGGCGGGGTAGGGCCCCGAGCCGCCGATCGCGGCGCCGGCGGGTGTGGCGCCGAGCGCCACGATCACGGAGGCGAGCGGGACGAGGGCGGCGGCCAGCCCCGCGTAGATCTTCGATCGTCTTCTCATGCGTCCTCCAGGGGACGTCGTCGACGGCGCTCCCTGGACGGTGGTGGTGGCGGTGTGCCGGCCACGTCGGTGTGGCGCCGCCGCGATGCGTCCCAGCGGAGGGACCGGCGGGAGCTTTGCAGTTACTATCACCGCCGTAACGAAATGTGTCAATACACGTCGGTCGATGTCTGCCGCCCGGATCGGCCACCGGTCGGCGGCCGGGGCCGTGGCGCCGGCCGGTTACGCGGCGACCGCCTGCGGGTCACCCTTGGCGTCGTGGGCGGCCATCGTCTCCTGCCGTGCCGGCTCCTCGCGCAGGATCGCGGCGTGCAGCCACGCATCCGGGATGGCGAAGCCGTCCACCAGCGTGCGCATGGACGGGCGCAGCTCCTTGAGCAGCCCGTTCACCACGCCCGTGATCGCCTTCGACCGGGCCGGGGTGAGCCGGCCGTGCTCCAGCAGCCAGCCCTTGTTCGCCTCGATGACACTCAGCGCGTACAGGTCGCAGACCCGGGACAGCAGCTCCTTGACCGCCGGGTCGGCGGTGGCGTCGATGCCGGCGACGAACGCCTCCAGGGTCACCCGGTCGACGTGCGCGGCGGCGACGGCGAGGACGTGGTCCTGCACGTCGTTGAAGATGTCGAACGGACGGTCCTTCTTGGTGGAGGCGCCCCCGCGCAGACGGCGTACCGCGCTGTCGAGCAGGTGCTCCTCACGGTCCTCGAACACCTTGAGCTGCCAGCCCCGGTCGGTGACGGCGACCTCGTCGTCCCGGCCCGGCACCGCGCCGACCAGCCGCGCGATGAGCGCCCGCGCGGCGGTGCGTTCCAGCACCATCTCGCGTACCTGCTCGGCCACGAACGAGGCGCGCCCCCAGCCGTCCAGCGAGCCGAACTCGTCCCGGTAACCGGTCAGCATGCCCTTGGCGACCAGCTGCAGAAGCACCGTGTTGTCGCCCTCGAAGGTGGTGAACACGTCGGTGTCGGCCTTGAGGCTGGGCAGCCGGTTCTCCGACAGGTAGCCGGCCCCGCCGCACGCCTCCCGGCACATCTGGATGGTGCGCGTGGCGTGCCAGGTCTGCGCCGCCTTGAGCCCGGCGGCCCGGGACTCCAGCTCCCGCTGCCGGTGCTCGTCGACCGGCCCGTCGCCGCCCTGGATCTCGTCGAGCGCGGCGACCAGTTCGGTCTGGGCGAAGTGCAGCGCGTACGTGGTGGCCAGCGCGGGCAGCAGCTTGCGCTGGTGGGCCAGGTAGTCGTTGAGCAGCACCTCGCGGTCACCCTCGGCGTCGCTGAACTGGCGGCGGATGTCGCCGTAGCGCACCGCGATGGCCAGTGCCGCCTTGGTGGCCGCCGACGCGGCGCCGCCCACGCTGACCCGTCCCCGCACCAGCGTGCCGAGCATGGTGAAGAACCGGCGGGAGTCGTTCTCGATCGGGCTGGAGTACGTCCCGTCCTCGGCCACCTGCGCGTACCGGTCCAGCAGCATGTCCCGCGGCACCCGTACGTGGTCGAAGCTGAGCCGCCCGTTGTCCACGCCGAGCAGGCCGGCCTTGGGTCCGGCGTCGCCGATGGTCACGCCGGGCATCGGGTTGCCGTGCTCGTCGCGGATCGGCACCAGCCACGCGTGCACCCCGTGGCGGCGCCCGTCGCTGATGAGCTGGGCGAAGACCACTGCCATCCGCCCGTCCCGGGCCGCGTTGCCGATGTAGTCCTTGCGGGCCGCCTCGTGCGGCGTGTGCAGGTCGAAGGTCTGCGTCTGCGGGTCGTACACGCAGGTGGTGCGTAGTTGCTGCACGTCCGAGCCGTGGCCGGTCTCGGTCATCGCGAAGCAGCCGAAGATCCGGCCCTCGACGATGTCCCGCAGGTACGCGTCGTGGTGCCGCTTGGTGCCGAGCGCGGCGACCGCGCCGCCGAACAGGCCCCACTGCACGCCGGCCTTCACCATGAGTGACAGGTCGACCTGCGCCAGCATCTCGGTGGCGACGATCGAGGCGCCCACGTCGGACCGGCCGCCGTACTCGGCGGGGAAGCCCGCGGCGATGCCCAGCTCGACCGGGAGTTCGCCGAGCAGCCGGGTGATCCGCTCGCGCGCCTGGTCGCCGGTCTCGCCGTAGACCGGCAGGAACCGTTCGTCGAGATGGTCGCGGTGAGCCCGGCGGACCTCGGCCCACGGTCCGTCGAGCGTCTCCTGAAGGCGGGCGATGTCGATGCGGCCGGACGCGTGATCGAGCATGGTCGCTCCTCGGGGCAGCGGACATATGGGTGCACTCTCGGCCTGATCAACATTACCGGCGGTCACCGTGCCCCGCTGGCGGAGGCCGTGGTGAGCCGTGCCACCCGACTCGGTCGCCGCGCGTGCTGAGGTTAGGCTGTCCTCACTTCGAGCACTGGAGGCCTCCCCTCGTGTCCCCGCAACCCGCCGACGGCGCCGTCACGGCCCGGTACGTGCTGCGTCAGGCGTTGCGCCGCCAGCGACGGCCGGTGCTGATCGGCGTGACGCTGCTCGGCCTGCACCAGGTCGCCGAGGCGCTCGTGCCGGTGGCGATCGGCGTCATCATCGACCGCGCCGTGGTGACCGGCGACCCGTGGGCGCTCGCGTACTCGGTCGCCGGCCTCGCCGCCCTGTTCGCCGTGCTCGCGTTCGCCTACCGCAACGGCGCCCGCCAGGCGTTCGCCGCCGTCGAACGGGAGGCGCACCTGCTCCGGGTGGAGATCGCCGAGCGCGCGCTCGACCCGCGCGGGCACCGGTCCGGCCTGCGCGACGGCGAACTGCTCTCGGTCGCCGCCTCCGACGCCGAACTCGCCGCGTACGTGGTGCGGGTCGCCGGGTTCGGTGTCGCCGCGGTGACCGCGCTGACCGTCGCGGCGACCGCGCTGCTGGTCATCGACATCCCGCTCGGGCTCGGCGTGCTCGTCGGCGTACCGGTGCTCGTGCTGGTGCTGCAACGGATGGCGCCGCTGCTGTCCCGGCGCAGCACCTCCCAGCAGGAGGCCCTCGCGGAGACCACGGCGCTCGCCGTGGACCTCGTCTCCGGCCTGCGCGTGCTGCGCGGCATCGGCGCCCAGCACCACGCCGCCGGCCGGTACGCCGCCGCCAGCCGCAACGCGCTCGCCGTGACGCTGCGCGCCGCCAACACCAAGGGACTGCACCTCGGGCTCACCACCGCCGCCAACGGCCTGTTCCTCGCCGCGGTCGCCGGTGTCGCCGGCTGGCTCGCCCTGCGCGGCCGGCTCACCATCGGCGAGCTGGTCACAGTGGTCGGACTCGCGCAGTTCGTCGCCGAGCCGGTGCAGACCATGGGCTGGTGCGTGCAGCTGTTCGCGATGGCCCGCGCCTCCGCCGCCCGGGTGGCGCGCGTGCTCGGCGCCGAGCCGCTCACCCGGCCCGGCGACACGCCCGCCCCGGCCCACCCGGACGGGCCCCGGCTCGCCCTCGACGACGTCGGGCACGCCGGACTCGACGGGGTGAACCTGCGCGTCGGCCCCGGCGAGGTGGTCGGTGTGCTCGCGTACGACCCGGCCGACGCCGAGGCGCTGGTGGCGCTGCTGTCCGGGCGGGTGCCGCCGGACGCGCGCCGGGGCACCGTGCGTGTCGACGGCGTGCCCGCCGACGACCTGCACGTCGACGTGCTGCGCGGCACCGTGCTCGTCGAGCCGCACGACGTGACGCTGTTCGAGGGCACAGTGGCGGCGAACCTCGCCGCCGGCGCACGTACCGATCAGGCGCGGCTGCACGCCGCCGTCCGGGCGGCCGCCGCCGAGGACGTGGTGGACGCGCACCCCGGCGGCCTCGACCACCGGCTCGTCGAGCGGGGCGCGAACCTCTCCGGGGGACAGCGCCAGCGGCTCGGGCTGGCCCGGGCGCTGCACGCCGACCCGCCCGTGCTGGTGCTGCACGACCCCACCACCGCCGTCGACGCGGCCACCGAGGCGCAGCTCGCCGACGGGCTGGCCGAAGCGCGCCGGGCGGCGCCCCGGGGCACGCTGCTGATCACCAGCAGCCCGGCCCTGCTGCGCATCACCGACCGGGTGGTGGTGATCGCCGACGGCCGGGTGACCGCCGAGGGACCACACGAGCGCCTGCTCGCCGAGGACCCCCGCTACCGCGAGGAGACGCTGCGGTGACCGCCGAACCGCGTACCCCCGGCCGGACGTTGCTGCCCGTCGCGTCCGCCCGCCAGACCTGGACCACGCTCGTCGCCCGGTTCCGCGACCGGCCCGGCCTCAGCGCCGCCGCGGCGACGGTGCTCGTCGCCGCCGCCACCGGTGGCCTGGTCGCACCCTGGGTGCTCGGCCGCCTGGTGGACGACGTCATCGCCGACGCCCCGCCCTCCCGGATCGCCGGCCGGGTGGCGGTCATCGCCGCCGCCGCCGTGCTCACCGGCCTGCTCACCGCGCTCGGCGCCGCGCTCGCGTCCCGGCTCGGCGAGACGGTGCTGGCCCGGCTGCGCGAGCGCGTCCTCGACCGGGCGCTGCACCTGCCGTCCGCGACGCTGGAACGGGCCGGCACCGGCGACCTGCTGGCCCGCGTCGGCGACGACGTGGCGGTGGTGACGAACGTGATAGCGGTGAGCGGCCCGTCGTTCGTCGGCGCGCTGCTGTCCGTCGTGCTCACCGTGTTCGGGCTGGTCGCGCTGGACTGGCGGCTCGGCCTCGCCGGGCTGGTCGCCGCGCCCGCGTACGCGCTGGCGCTGCGCTGGTACCTGCGGCGCTCGATGCCGTACTACGCCCGTGAGCGGGTCGCCACCGGTGAGCGGACGCAGGCGATGGCCGGTGCGCTGCGCGGCGCGGCGACGGTGCGCGCGTACCGGACCGAGGACGCGCACGTGGCGGCGATCGCCGAGCGGTCCGGCCTGGCCCGCGACCTGTCGCTGGAGATCTTCAACCTGCACACCCGCTTCGGGCTGCGGATCAACAGGTCGGAGTTCCTCGGTCTGGCCGCGGTGCTCGTGGCCGGGTTCCTCCTGGTCCGCGACGACCTGGTCACCGTCGGCGCGGCGACCACCGCAGCGCTCTACTTCCACCGGCTGTTCAACCCGATCGGCCTGCTGCTGATGGAGTCCGACTCGGTGCTGCAGGCCGGCGCGAGCCTCGCCCGGCTGGTCGGCGTGGCGAACCTGCCCGACACCGCACCGGCCACCGCGTCCGCCCCGCCCGCCGGCCCGCGCGGGCCGGCCGCGCTGGACGTCACGGTGCGCCGGCACCACTACGACGACGGGCCGCTCGTGCTCGCCGACGTCGAGCTGCGCCTGGCACCGGGCGAGCGGGTCGCGCTGGTCGGCGCCAGCGGCGCCGGCAAGAGCACACTCGCCGGCATCGCCGCCGGGATCATCGCGCCCACCGACGGATCGGTACGCCTCGACGGCGCGCCGCTGACCGGGACGGGCGAGGCCACCTCCCGGCGGGACGTGGCACTGGTCAGCCAGGAGGTGCACGTCTTCGCCGGCCCGCTGGCCGAGGACCTGCGCCTGGCCGCCCCGGAGGCGACCGACGCCGTACTGCTCGACGCGCTGGAGCGGGTCGGCGCCACCACCTGGCTACGTGCCCTGCCGGACGGGCTGGCGACGCCGGTGGGTGAGGGCGGCCACCGGCTCACCGCCGCGCAGGCCCAGCAGGTCGCCCTGGCCCGGCTGGTGCTCACCGCGCCCGCCGTCGCCGTGCTCGACGAGGCGACCGCCGAGGCCGGCAGCGCCGGGGCCCGCGACCTGGACCGGGCGGCCCTCGCGGCCACGCAGGGGCGGACCACGCTGATCGTGGCGCACCGGCTCAGCCAGGCGGTGAGCGCGGACCGGATCGTCGTGCTCGACCACGGCCGGATCGTGGAGCAGGGCACGCACGAGGAACTGCTCGCCGCCGACGGCCGGTACGGCCATCTCTGGCGTTCCTGGCGCGTCCCGGTATGATCACCGCCCGCTCCACCGCCCAGGCGAGGTGACCATGACCGACCTGCCGATCCGCTTCGTGCTGTTCCCGGGGCGGCACCACCTGCTGACCCGGTTCCAGGCCGACTACCTGAGCCGGCTCGCCGGCGACGAGGCCACAGTGGTCTGGGCGGTGACGTCGGCCAACCACGAGAACACCAGGCGCAACCCCGTCGCGTACCACAGGCGGGAGGCCGCGATCGAGCGGTTCAGCGTGCTGACCGGGTTGCGTTCGCTGGCCGTACCGATCTTCGACACCGCGTACACCGACGCGTTCGCCGAGGTCACGCTCAAGAGCATCGCGGTGGCCACCGGGCTCGAACTCACCCCCGCCGACACGGTGGTGGCCTGCTCCACGCCGGAGGTCGCCAAGCTGTACGAGCGGCTCGGCTTCGCGATCGCGCAGGTCGAGGCCGACCCGGACCTGCCCGAGACGCCGGAACGGCCGTGGGACGTGCTGCTGCGCCTGGCCGCCGGCGACGAGAGCTGGCGGACGCTCACCCATCCGGCGACGATCGACGTGTTCGAGCGCTACCGCCTGGTCGAGGCGATCCGGTCGGTGGTGAACGACCCGCTCGTCGGCGACGAGGGCGGCCTCACCGTCACCCGCGACTACCGCACCTACGTGGAGGCGTTCGCCTCGGCCGCGCACCGCAAGTGGGACTCGGTGCGCCGGTACGTGCAGCCCGGCCGCATCGTGGACATCGGCTGCGGCGCGGGCGCCGTCCTGGAACTGGCCGACCGGGAGTCCGCGCTGCGGGAGAGCGACCTGATCGGCGTGGAGGTGGCCCGCCACCTCTATCAGGAGTGCCTGCACAAGAAGGCGCAGGGCGTGTTCCGCAACGCCAACGTCTACTTCTTCCACCGCAACGTCCTCGGCGGCGCGGTGTTCAAGGACCGCTCGGTCGACACCACGCTCACCTTCGCGCTGACCCACGAGATCTGGTCGTACGGGCGGCAGCGGGAGTCGCTGCTCCAGTTCGCCCGCCGCATCCACGACCACACGGTGCCCGGCGGCGTCTGGATCAACAGCGACGTGTGCGGGCCGGACGAGCCGGACCGGCCGGTGATCCTGCGGCTGACCGGCGACGACGGGGACAATCCCGCCTCACCGCGCCGGGATCTCGCCGACCTGTCCTCGGCCGAGGTCCGGCGGTACGTCTCCGGACTGTCGACGCGGGCCCGGCTCGACCAGTTCGCCGTGGACTTCGCGTTCGGCTTCGCGTACGAACCGCTCGCCGACGGCACGGTCCGCCTCGGCCTGGGCGCGGCGATGGACTACCTGACCCGCAAGGACTACACCGACAACTGGCTGTCGGAGACGAAGGAGCAGTTCTGCGGCCTGAGCTTCGCCGACTGGTCGGAACTGCTCACCGAGGCCGGTTTCGAGATCGGCCCCGCGTCGGCGCCGGTCCGCAACGACTGGGTGATCGACAACCGGATCGCGCCCGTCGCGTCCCTGACCGACCTGGACGGCCGGCCGCTGGACTGGCCGACCACCCACGTCCTCACCGTCGCCCACCGCCCGCGCAACGCCTGACCCGTGGGCGCCCACCGGACCGGCGGGCGCCCACGGGGTCAGTGGCTCAGCGCGACCCGTACCGCCAGGACGATCAGGATCAGCCCGGTCAGCCGTTCGATCACCAGCAGCACCGACGGCCGGGTCAGCCACGGCTGCAACCGGTCGATGAGCAGGATGTAGCAGGCCCACCAGAGCACGGCGAGGCCGATGAACGTGGCGGCCAGCACCGCCGTGCGGGTCGCCGCGCCGTCACCGGGCTTGACGAACTGCGGCACGAACGAGACGTAGAAGACGACCACCTTGACGTTCAGCAGCTGGCTGGTGACGCCCATGACGAACGAGCGCCGGGCCACGTGCGGCTCGTCGGCGGCCGGGATGTCCCGGACCGGCGCGGCGGCCTCTGTGCCGGCCCCGCCCGCGCCGACCGGGACCGGCTGCGCCACCGGGGCGGTCCGGCGGGGCCGGGTGGCCCAGAGGATGGTGCCGCCCAGGTAGAGCAGGTACAGCGCACCGGCGACGCGCAGCACCGTGTAGAGCGCCGGCGAGGACACCAGCAGAGCGGACAGGCCGGCGGTGGCGAGCGAGGCGTGCACCAGCGCGGCGGCGAACAGCCCGGCCAGCACCACGAACCCGGCCCGCCGTCCGTACCGCACGGTCTGCCGGGTGACCAGGGCGAAGTCGACGCCCGGCACGATGATGATGAGCAGGCTCGCCGCGACGAAGCTGACGATCTGGATGTCAGACACGCTGCTCATCCCTCGCCTCGGCGCGGGCCGGTGCGGCCTCCTCGATGACGGAGACGCCGCTGTCGCGGCGCGGCCCGTGCCGGCGCCACTGCTCGCGCAGCCGGATCCGGCCGTCCGGCAGCCGCTCGGGCCGCGACTCGCACTCGCCGACCACGATGCTGCCGTCGGTGAGCACCTCCACGTACGCGAAACGCACCACGCCCTGCGCGTCGCAGGTGCCGGCGAGCCGGCCGTGCCGGACCGGACCGCCGGAGATCTCCGCCCAGACCAGGTCGCCGCGCTGGTGGTAGTGCCCCCGCAGTGGATCGGCGTCACCGGCGTGGTCGACGGAGACGAAGATCCGGTCGTCGTAGTCGAACGACGTCATCGCGCTCACGCCCATCGGGTGCTCAGGTAGTCGTCGCGGAACCGGCAGACCGTGCGGCCGGCGATCGAGTTGAGGATCATCGCGCTGCGGATCGGCAGGATGCTCAGGTTGGAGTCGACGAGCCCCTGGACGTACCGCCCCCGGTTCAGCACGAAGATCTTGTGGTCGTCGGCGTGCTTCCAGCGGATCGAGTAGTCCGACTCGATGACCGGCTCACCGCGCTCGTCCAGGTCGATCAGCGCGGTCAGCTCGGGGTCGAAGGGCAGCGGCGCCTGCCGGCGTCCCGCCGCGACGACGAGGTTCACCGCCCGGTGCCGCTCCTCGCCGCTGCCGGCCGTCAGGCACTCCAGCTCGACCTCCCCGTCGAGCTGCCGGGCGCCGGTGACGGTACGGCTCGGCATGATCGTCACCGGGAACCGGCCGGTGCGCAGCCGCTCCTCGTAGTTGTGCTGGTAGACGCCGCGCAACGTACCAGGGGAGATGCCGTCGCTGGTCAGGATCTGACCGGAGACGAGCCGTTCCCGCACGTCCCGGGACAGGGTGAGGAACGCCTCCTGGTAGGCGGGCCGGTACAGGTCGTTCGCCGACGGGGAGTCCTCCAGCGGCGCGAACCACGACCGCCGCCCGATCCACCTGATGTCGCGGCACCCGCGGGCGAGCAGCGCCGCGACGCACTCCGCGCTGGTCTGGCCGCTGCCGATCACGATCCACGGCAGGTCCGGCTCGTCGGGCACCGTGGCGAGGCGCCGGTGCAGCTCGTCGGCGACGAACAGGTGGCGCGGGTCGAGGGCGTCCAGGAACTCCGGTACGAAGGGGACGGTTCCGCTGCCGAGCACCAGGTGCCGGGAGCGGGCGACCTCCGCACCGCCGCTGCGGCTGACCAGCGTGCCGTCGAACTCGACCCGGTCGACGCGGGTGCCGTACGTGATGCGCGGCAACCGGCCCGCCGCCCACACCAGGTACTGCTGGTACTCGATCCGGGGGATGGTGTCGAACCCGGCGCCCAGCAGGGCGTACACCCGGCCGGTGGTGACCAGGTAGTTGAGGAACGACAGCGGGTGGGTCGGGTCGTAGAGCGAGACCAGGTCCTTGACCCAGCCGGTCTGCATGCGGACGCCGCTGTGCAGCATCCCGTCGTGCCAGCCCGGCCGGTCGCGGGCCTCGAACAGCGCGATGTCGTGCGGCGCGAGGGTGTCGTACATCGCCGCGAGGCTCAGGTTCGCCGGCCCGGCGCCGATTCCCACTGTGTGAAAGGTCTGCGTCATCAGTCTTCCTCTGTCTGGCTGTGGGGGACAGGGATCGCGGTTCGGGTGTTCAGCAGGGCGGTGGCGGCGAGCCGGCTGGCGGCCAGGACGGTCTTGGCGGCGCCGCCGCTGCCGCCGGTGAAGGTGTGCACCGCGCCGGACACGTGGCGCAGGGCCAGGCCGGCGGGCTCGCTGTAGCAGTCGGCGGCGCTCACCGGCGGTCCGGCCGGTCGCGGGTCCAGGCCGGGCAGCCGCCGCGCCGCCACGGTCAGAACCCGTGCCGCCAGCGCGGCGTCCGGCTCGGGGGACGGTGGGTCGACGTCCCACCTGTCGCTGGGCAGCCCGAGCAGCACCCGCCCGGGACCGGCCGGCCGGCCGTAGAGGCCGCTGGTCACGTCCACGAAGCACGGCAGCTCGGCGCGGCCGGTGACGTGGTGGGCGTACTGGATGTGCTTGGTGCGCAGCGTGGCCGGCAGCCCGGCGGCGCGCAGCAGGCGCGGGGTCCAGGCCCCGGCGGCCACGACGACGAGGTCGCCGGTGAGCCGGCGGCCGTCGCGCAGCTCGACCGCGCGGTCGTCGAGGCGGGCCACCGGTGTGGTCTCGGTCCGGCCGAGGCCACGCAGGACCGCCCGGCGCAGCCGGTCCGGGTCCAGGTAGCCGGCCCGGTCCTCCCAGATTCCGACAGTGCCGTCCGGGAGACCGGCGAAGCCGAACCGGTGGGCCACCTCGTCCCGGGTCAGCGTCTCGGCGCCGTCCACGCCGGCCGCCGACGCAGCGTCGAGGAGGTAGAGCGAGCCGGTCCGCCGCCACCCGGCGGCTGTCGCGAGGGACGGATCGGCCAGCAGTTCGGCGAGGCTCGCGGCGGCGAGAGCCCGAGCGGCGGGGTCGGGCTCGAAGGCCCGCACCAGCCCGCCGGAGGCGGCCGTCGCGTCGGCGGGCCGCCCGTGCGGACCGCCGTCGTGCGGACCGATCAGGACCGCGTCGGCGCCCGCGTCCCGCAGCCGCCGGGCGAGCAGGACGCCGCTGATGCCCGCGCCGACGACGAGCACGCGCGGCTCACCCATCAAAACCCGCCGGTTCCGCGCCGCCGACGACGCCGAGCAGGCGGGCCGCCCGCTCCGGCCGGCCGGGGTACGCGGCCAGCGCCGCCCGGACCGCGGTGGCCGGGTCGAAGTGCTCCGGCCGCAGCGCCTGCTCGCCGCGCGTCAGTTCGGTGTCGGCCAGGACGCCGTCCAGGCCGGCGGTGGTGCCGGCCACTGTCGCGGCGTACCGGGCGGCGAACGCCTCGTACGCCTCCGGCCGGAAGTCCGACTCGTAGCTGTCCGGCCGGTCCCAGCTCAGGTACGCCCGGACCACCGCCGGGTCCTCGGTGGCCAGGAACTCGTGCGCCCAGATCGCGTGCTCGCGGCTGGTGGAGAACTTGGCGCCGGTGAGCCGGTAGAACTCGTTCACCACCAGCCCGGTCGGCCGGTCGGGCAACCCGGCGGCCAGGTGCAGGGCCGGGATGAGCAGCGCGTAGTAGAACGCGTTGTCGACCCCGAGGAAGATCCACTGCTCGTCCACGTCCCGCCACGCGTCCAGGTACCCGGCCAGCGTGTCCGCGTCCGGCCGCAGGTGGCGGGCGGGCAGCACCAGGTTGGCCAGGGCCATCTCCGCCCAGACGTCGATGCGCAGGCCGCCGTCCCACTCGATGCCCCAGTCCGTCGGGTACGCCAGCGGCACCTCCGGCAGCCCGCCGTCGAGGTACGACGCGACGAGACGCCGCAGGCGGGGCGGCAGCACCGCCCGGGACCAGAACTCGGCCAGCCGCTCCCGGTGCTCGTCGAGCCGCAGCACCGGGACCGTGTGCGGGACCGGTTCGGGTGCCGCGTCGCAGCAGGTCGACCGCGCGCCGACCAGGCTCGCGGCGGTGCAGAACCCGCCGCAGCCCTCGCAGGTGCCGCCGTTCGCGCCGGCGCCGCAGGCCGGGCAACGCCCGGCGACCCGGACGTGGTGCAGGGTCCGACCACAGGCCGCGCAGGCGCGCAGCGACACCGGGGCCACGTCCACCACCTTGGCGTCCACCAGGTCGGTGAGCAGGCGCGCCACCGCCCGGCGGTAGCCCTCGTCGGCCAGCGGGTCGGCCATCACGTCGTACCGGATGCGCGCGGCGCGCAGCGCGGCGTGGATCGACGCGCCGTAGCGGGCGACGGTGTCCGCGGGCGTCTCGCCCCGCGCCTCCGCCCGGGCGAGCACGTAGTTCTGGTGCGCGTCCAGGCCGCACTGGGTCACCACCCGCCGGCCGGCGGCACGCAGCGCGCGGGCCGCGATGTCCCCGGCGACGTACGGGCCGCTGAGGTGCCCGAGGTGCAGCGGCCCGTTCGGCGTCGGTGGCGGTGTCACCACCAGCACCGCGCCGGTGGAGGTGGCCGACCCGTCAGTCACGGCCGGTCCCGGCGTCCGCACCGGCCTGCGCCGAGTCGCCGGGCTGCGCCGAGTCGCCGGGCTGCGCCGCCTCGTCGGGCCGGGGCATCCAGTAGATGCTGAGGATGGTGAGCGGCTGCTCCGGCGAGGGGTTGTGGATGACGTGGCTCTGCTCGGGTTCGAGCAGGATCACGCCGCCGGTCGGCACCTCGACCTTCTCGCCGCCCGCCTCGTAGATGGCCGTGCCGCGGGTCACCACGGCGAACTCGACCTCCGGGTGGATGTCCTCGCTGCTGCTGCCGCCGGGTGGGATCACGCACCACATGGCGTCGAACGGCAACGGGCCGAGATCGCGGTACTGCGTCCAGCGGCCGATCCGGATGCCGTACTCGTCGGTGAGTTCGGCGGTGTCGCTGACGTACCTTCGCATGTTCGTCCTCCTGGTCGGCGCGCTGCCCTCCGGGCCCGCGCCGGACGGATCTGAGGTTTGCGGAGAGTGACCGGAAGTGCTGCTTCTGCGACGCTGCACCGATGCCGGAAGGACCCGTCTCGTCGACTGTCGATTCGACTCCGGTCGATAGCGTCGGACCCACTGTGGACTTAACCTCGTCTGGCCAACAGGAGCTTCACCGGCAGATCACCGGCAATGTCGCTGCTGACTGCCCGCTCAGCGGCCGCGGCTTCGGTGGTCCACCGTCATGAATCCACCAGAACCGGTACGGAGACGACGCTGTGATCGGCTACATGGATACGTTGGGTCATGAGATCGCTACCGCACGGCGAATGGCCAACCTGACACAGGAGGAGTTGGCCGCCCGCACCGGACTGAGCGTCCGGAGCATCCGCAACCTGGAGTCGTCGCGGGTGACCCGTCCGCGGCCCGCGACCGTCCGGCTGCTCCGCGAGGTCCTCGGCCTGCCCGCCCACCCGGCGGTCGCGGCCCGGATCCGTCCCATGCAGCTGCCGCTGGAGATTCCCGGCTTCACCGGCCGGTCGGCACAACTGCGGCAACTCGACCGGCTGCTCGACGGCGGGCCGCGGCGGATGTCGAGCGTGGTGGTGTGCGTCCTGTCCGGCCGGTCCGGCATCGGCAAGACGGCGCTGGCGCTGCGCTGGGCGCACCGGTCGGCGGCCCGGTTCGCCGACGGGGTGCTGCACGTCCAGCTCGGCGGCAGCGACCCGGTACGGCCTGCGGTGGCGCCGGCCGAGGCGCTCGGCGGCCTGATCGAGGCGCTCGACGTACCCGGTGGGGTCCCGTGCGGACCGGCGGCGCGCGCCGGGCTCTACCGCAGCGCGCTCGCCGGACGCCGGATGCTCATCGTGCTCGACGACGCCCGCGACGACGACCAGGTGCGGCCGCTGCTGCCCGGCGTACCCGGCTGCATGGTGGTCGTGACCAGCCGGCACCGCCTCACCGGCCTGGTCGTCGGCGAGGCCGCGTGCCCGGTCGTGGTCGACGAGCTGGCCGCCGGTGAGGCGTGGGACCTGCTGGCGGCGCGCCTCGGCGAGCGTCGCCTCACCGCCGAGCGCGCGGCGGTACGGGAGATCATCGCGCACTGCGCCGGTGTGCCCCGGGCGCTCGCCGTGGTGGCCGCCCGCGCGGCCGTGCAGCCCCGGCTGCCGCTGGCGGAGGTGGCCCGCCAGCTCCGGTAGGGACCGAGGGCCGCCCGTCAGCCCTGGTCGGCGCGGGTGCCGGCACGCGCCGCGACGTGCGCCGGCACCGGCGTCGCCGGCGGCAGCGCCGGGTCGGTCACCGGCTGCTCCCAGCGCGCGACAAGCGGCAGCTCGCCGGCCCAGAGCCCGAGGGCGGCGTCCGGGCTGTCGCCGTCGTCCGGCGGTCCGCTGCGCGTCTTGACCGACGCCTCCGCCAGCGGAAGCGCCAGCAGCGCGGTGGCCGCCAGTTCCCGCCGGTTCGGCCGGCGGGCGTGGTCCCACTGGCCGGGGGCGACGTGCTCGGTCAGCAGCCGCAGGCCGTACACCTTCTCCTCGGCGTCGGTCACCCACCGGGGCCGGCCGTAGATCATCGCGCTGCGGTAGTTGATCCCGTGCTCGAACACCGAGCGCGCCAGGACCAGCCCGTCGACCACGGTGACAGTCACGCAGACCTCGGTGTCGGTGGTGAGGCTCCGGCTGGCCACCGAGCCGTGCAGGTAGAGGTGCCGGTCGTCGAAGCCGTAGACGGTCGGTACCACCATCGGACCGCCGTCGACGAGCACGCCGAGATGGCAGACGGAGGCGGCCCGGAGCACGTCGAACAGGGCGACGCGGTCGCGGTGCCCCTTCTCCTTCATCCGGCGCAGGGTCGTACGCGGCGTCGCGGACAACAACCCGTCGGTGTCGGCCATGACTGACCTCCTGTCGGCCCCGCCGTTTCTACCGGCTCGGGCCGCGCACCTCAAGAGGGACTGCTCATCGGACCTTCTTCGTCGGCCGCTTCCGAGGCGGCGTCAGCAACTCGGCGATCGCCGAGATCGCGGACGGCACCAGGCGGTAGTACGCCCACACACCCCGCTTCTCCCGCTCGATCAGACCGGCCTCGGTGAGGATCCGGAGGTGATGGCTGACGGTCGGCTGGGAGAGACCGAGCGGCGCGGTGAGGTCGCTGACGGACGCCTCGCCCTCCGGCGCGGACTGGATCAGGCTGAGCAGCCGCAGCCGGGCCGGGTCGGCCAACGCCTTCAGGACGCCCGCGAGGCGTTCGGCGTCGGCACGCTTGATCGGCTCGCCGGTGAGCGGCGAGATGGCAGGGGCGGCAGTCTTCGCAGTTCCCACGCTTGCATCGTTGCACCTGCGGCGGCCGCCCGCCGGTGCAATCAGGACCGGATCATCGTCGGTTACCACTACGGTGTCGACCGTGCGGGCGGTGTCAGGCGGTGGGGTGCAGTTCGGCGAGCAGCCGTTCCACCCGGGCGCGGATCTCGTCCCGGATGGGGCGTACCGCGTCGACGCCCCGGCCCGCGGGGTCGTCGAGCTTCCAGTCCTCGTACCGCTTGCCGGGGAAGACGGGGCAGGCGTCACCGCAGCCCATGGTGACGATGACGTCGGAGGACTCCGCCGTCTCGTACTCCAGGAGCCTGGGGGTCTGGCCGGTGATGTCGATGCCGACCTCCCGCATGGCCTCGACGGCGGCCGGGTTGACCTGGCCGGCGGGCGCGCTGCCGGCGGAGCGCACCTCGACGGTGTCGCCGGCGAGGTGGCGCAGCCACCCGGCGGCCATCTGGGATCGGCCGGCGTTGTGCACGCAGACGAACAGGACGCTGGGCTTGTCGCTCATCGGGTCTCCCTGATCCGGGTGGTTGCCGCGCGGCGTGCCGCAGCGCGGTCGGGGCGTCTCACGGCCGGGTTCCCGGCGCGGGGAACAGGCGGGCGCGGGCCCACAGCGACACGTAGACCAGGCCGACGAGGACCGGGACCTCGATCAGCGGGCCGACGACGCCGGCGAGGGCCTGGCCGGAGGCGATCCCGAAGGTGCCGATCGCGACCGCGATGGCCAGTTCGAAGTTGTTGCCCGCCGCGGTGAACGCGAGGGTGGTGGTGCGTTCGTAGGTCAGGCCGATGGCCCGGCCGAGCAGGTAGGAGCCGGCCCACATGAGGGCGAAGTAGGCCAGCAGCGGCAGAGCGATGCGGGCCACGTCGGCCGGCCGGTCGGTGATGGCCTCGCCCTGCAGGGCGAACAGCACGACGATGGTGAACAGCAGTCCGTACAGGGCGACGGGCCCGACCCTGGGCAGGAACCGTCGCTCGTACCAGTCGCGGCCCCTGGTGCGCTCGCCGAGGCGGCGGGAGAGGTAGCCGGCGAGCAGGGGGATGCCGAGGAAGACGAGGACGTTACCGGCGATGTCCCAGCCGGAGACCTCCAGCGCGGCACCGTCCAGACCCAGCCAGCCCGGCAGCACCGACAGGTAGAACCAGCCGAGCAGGCCGAAGGCGACGACCTGGAACACCGAGTTGACGGCGACGAGGACCGCCGCCGCCTCCCGGTCGCCGCAGGCCAGGTCGTTCCAGATGATGACCATCGCGATGCAGCGGGCCAGGCCGACGATGATCAGCCCGGTGCGGTACTCCGGCTGGTCGGCCAGGAACACCCAGGCCAGGGCGAACATGACGGCGGGACCGACGACCCAGTTGAGGATCAGCGACGAGACCAGGAGGCGCCGGTCAGCGGTGACGGTGTCGAGGCGGTCGTAGCGGACCTTGGCCAGGACCGGATACATCATGATCAGCAGGCCGAGGGCGATGGGCAGGGAGATGCCACCGACCTCGACGGCGCCGAGAGCGTCGTCCAGGCCGGGGACGATCCGGCCGAGCAGCAGACCGGCGACCATGGCCAGGCCGATCCAGACCGGCAGGAACCGGTCGAGGCGCGACAGGCGTGCCACCACCGGCGGGGCGTGTTCGGCTCTGATGGCGGTGGTCATGGACGCTCCCATGGGGTGTCGGTGTGGGGGCCACCGGGCTCGGCGGTGATCGGTCCGGCTCCGGCGGGGCGTGGCGTGCGGCCTACCGCTGCGCTGCGGCGGCCGGCTCGATCGACAGCAGGCCGGCGAGCTGGCGCAGGATCTGCGGCCGCGCGCGGTAGTAGACCCAGGTGCCCCGCCGCTCGGCGTCCACCAGGCCCGCCTCGCGCAGCGTCTTGAGATGGTGGGAGATCGTCGGCCCGGTCAGGTCGAACGCCGGCGTCAGGTCGCACACGCACACCTCGCCGCCCTCGGCGGAGGCGATCATCGACATCAGCTGCAGCCGTACCGGATCGCCGAGGGCCTTGAACGCGGGCGCCAGCACCGCCGCCGTCTCGGCCGGGACCCGGCGCTGCGCCAGCGGGGGGCAGCACGGCGCGTCGGCGCTGAGGTCGACGAGGGGGATCGGCGCCTGTTGCTTCGGCATGCCTCTAGGTTGACACCCATCTAATCAGCGCGCAAGCCTCTGTTTAGAAAGACATCAAGGCAAGGTGTCCCGGGAGGCGGCGGCCCGGCCGGCGGCACCATGGGCTAGGCGACAAGCGTCCGCAACGCCTCGGCGAGGCCGGCGCCGGCGGTGACCGGGTGAGTGAAGGACAACCGGGTGTCGGTGTGGCCGTCCGGCCGCTCCGCGCGCAGCACGATGCCCTCGGCGTCGAGCGCGACCGGGACGATCCGCGTCGCACCGGCGCCCCTGTCGACGAGCGTGCCGAGCCGGTTCAGGAGGTCGCTGTGGCACCGGGCCAGGTGCGCGAGGTGGGCGGCCTCGTCGACGGCGATCGGGTCCGGGCGGGCGGCGCGGTACGTGCCGGGGTCCACCGCGACGGGCTCGGCGGCCCGGTCGAGGACGATCTCGTCCGGCGCGATCGCCCACAGCGCCACCGGCGGCAGGTCGAGCAGCGACATCACGGTGGCCGGGTCGCAGGCGTCGAGCGCGGCCGGGTCGAAGCGGCGGGCGGTGCCCATGATCCGCAGCCGGGCGCGCACCCGGGAGCGTACGGCGACCGGGGCGAGGTGGGTCACGTCGAGGCGTACCGCACCGCTGTGGCCGCGCGCGGCCACCAGCAGGCCTCCGGTGCGGCTCATCGCGTCGACCGCGAGCACGATCGTGCCGTCGGGGAGGACGGCGTGGGCGGAGAGGAGGTCGGCGGTGGTGTCGCCGAGCGTCAGCCGCACCGAGGAGGCGGCGCTCAGCACGCACCGGGCGGAGACGGCGTCGCGGGGCGTGGAGGGGAGCGCCGGCGGCCGGGCGGCGACCGGGGCGATGCCGGCCGACGGGGCCGGGCGCCCGGCGGGGTGCAACGCCATGTCTGTCTCCTCGGCCGGGAAGGGGTGAAGTCGGCCCAGGTCAGACGGTAGTAGGTAAGGCTTACCTGTGCAACGGCGGGTCGGGTGCCGCACATGCCGAACGGGTCACGACGGTGACCGTCGTGACCCGTACGGGCGTGGTGTCCGGTTCGTCAGGCGGGCTGGTAGGTCAGGCAGTCGCTGACCGTGGCGCCCGGGCCGACCGTGATCGACTCGGCGGTGCAGGCGAGGTTCGTGTTGTACACGCACTCGGCCCGCGCGCAGGCGCCCACAGCGCCGGTGACCTCGGCGATCCCGCCGCTGAGCGAGGACTCGACGAACGTCGCGCAGGAGGCCGCGTCGGCGGAGGCGGCCACGGTGATCGCGGGAGCGTGACAGCCGTTGTCGTTGAAGCTGCACGCGGTGGCGGCGCATTCACGTACCGGCGGAGACTGCAACAGGGTCTTCATGGTGCCTCCAAGTCATGCGGGCCGGCGGACACGAACGGCCGGCCTCGTGGTGCTCGAATGCCATCTGGTATTTGCCGGGCGGCCCGGTCCTCAAACCCGTCCGCCGCCACTGAGGATCATGCTCACCTTAACAACGGAATGCGGGGTCGGCGGCCGTAAGTCGCCGTTTCCGCGCCGAGTCCCGGTCCAGCGAAGATGAGCCTTGCCTTGGTTAGGGAAGGCTTTCTTTCCACAGGGGGAGGCGTCTTTCTCCGCCTGCTCCCGGCGCGGCAGGGCGGCCGGCGCAGCGCCGGTGAGCAGCCACGGCACCGACCGGCCGGTGCCGGGGCCGCCACCCGGAACAGCGGGCGGGAATCGTCTCCGCCGGCCGTATCGGAATCGATCCCGGGGTGCCGGAATCGAAATCGGCAGTGCCGCTCAGCGGGCCGGGGACGGCGGCAGTTCAGCGGCGTTCGGATTACCCATTCCGTGGTCGCGAGCCCGGGCTATCGCCTCGGCGCGGCTGCCGAGACGGAGTTTGACCAGAATGGCGGAGACGTTGTTCCGTACGGTCTTGGCGCTCAGCCCGAGCCGGTGCGCGATGAGCGGGTTCGACAGACCCCGGGCGAGCAGGCCGAGCACCTCGCGTTCCCGGTCGGTCAGTTCCGGGAACGGGCCGTCGGCGCGGGCGCCCAGCAGAGCGGCGGCGCGGTCGGCGAGCGGGCCGCCCAGGACCAGGTCGCCGCCGGCCACACCCCGGATGCCACGCTCCACGTCCGCGGCCGAGGCCCCCTTGAGCACGTATCCACGCGCTCCGGCACGTACCGCGGCGACGAGTGAGACGTCGTCGTTGAGCATGGTCACCACCAGCACCCGGACCTCCGGGTGGTCACGGCTCAACGCCCGGGTGGCCTCGATCCCGGACCCCGGCCCGAGATGGAGGTCCATCAGCACCACGTCCGGCCTGGTGCTGTCGACCAGCGCCCGGGCCTCGGACGCGTCGGCGGCCTCGCCGACGCACTCGATGCCGTCGAGGGTGTCCAGCAGCGCGCTCATGCCGAGCCGGAAGACCGGGTGGTCGTCCACCACGACGACGCGGATCGGACGGTCGGTCACCGGCACTCCAGGGGGACGGTCAGGCAGACGGTGGTGCCGCGGGAGGGCGCCGGCCCGACGGTCAGCGTCGCGCCGACCGCCTGCGCCCGTTCCCGCATGGCGTGCAGGCCCACGCCGGGGCGGACCGGCCCGGCGGCCACACCCCGGCCCGCGTCGGTGACGGTGACCCGGAGCAGGTCCGGTCGCCGGTCCAGCGACACCGTGCAGGTGTCCACGCCGGCGTGCCGGTGCACGTTGCGCACCGCCTCGGCGGTGACGCCGTACGCGGCGGTGGCGACCGGCTCCGGCAGCGGATCCAGCGAGGCGGGGGCGCGCATCACGATCCGCAGCCCGGCCCGCGCGTACTGGTTGCGCAGCAGGTCCAGGGCGGGACGCAGGCCGCCGTCGGCCAGCACCGGCGGCAGCAGCCCGTGCGCCAGCTCCCGTACCTCCGCCGCCCGTGCGGTCAGCTCCTCGGTCAGCCGGTCCAGCAGCTCCTCGGCCCGGTCCGGGTCGCGGCGCAACAGGTTGCGGGTGGCGGCCAGGCCCAGCCCGATGCCGCTGAGCGCCGGTCCGAGGCCGTCGTGCAGGTCCCGGCGCAGCGAGCGGCGCTCCTCGTCGCGTACCTCCGACAGCCGTTGCCGCGACCGGGCCAGGTTCCGGTTCGTGCCGGCGAGGTCCACCATCGCGGCGACCACCGGGGCGAGGACGGCGAGCGCCTCCCCGGCCCGGTCGTCCAGCAGCTCGCCGGGCCGGGGCCAGGCGTGCAGGTGGCCGACCAGCCGGTCGCCGCGGACCAGCGGCACGGTGACCGGCGGACCGCCCTCGTGCGGCGGCGGCTGCGGCCCATCCTCGGTGATCCGCACGTCGGCCAGCCGCAGCGCGGTGGCGACCGCCGCGCCGATGTCGGTCGTGCTGCCGCCGCTGCGCACCACCCGGTGCAGCAGGAGTTCGGGCGGCTCGCCGTGCACCAGCCCGTCCACCCGTCGCTGCACGAGCGCGCGGACCGGCTGGAAGGCCGCCGCGATCACGCCGGTGACAAGCAGTTGCGGCAGCGGCGCGGCGTGCGGCAGCAGCCGGTCGGACACGGCGACCGCCGCGCAGTAGGCGGCGATGACCGTCGCGGTCATCAGATACCAGACCAGGGTGCGCCGGACGGCCAGCCGCAGGCCCCACAACTGCTGGCGCAGCACCACCACTGCCACCGCGGCGGGGAAGAACGCCTGGGAGGCGAGCATCAGCAGCGCGGGCGCGGCCGGCGGCACCACCGCCGGCGGCAGGAGCGTGGCCAGGAAGGCCAGGGTGAGCAACGCGCTGCCCGCGGTCACCCAGCCGAGGCCGTTGCGCCGCTCGGGCTCCCCGCGCCGCCACCGCCACGCGACGCCGGCGGCGGCGAGCGCGCCGAGCCCGACCAGCGCGTACGGCAGGACGGGGGAGAACTGTCGCAGCAGCGTGGCGCGGGCGTCGCGGAGTTCCGGTGTCAGCGGCACCACTCCCACCGGTGGCGGCGCGGTGGCGAGGATAGCCACCGTCAGCGCCACGTACCCGAGGCCGACCGCGACGGCGATCCGGTCGAGCCGGCCCGGCGACCGCTCCGGCAGCAGCCAGGGCATGACCACGACGAGCGAGTAGAGGCCGGGCACCCAGGCCCACTGGTGCACTGCGGTCAGCAGCGGCAGCCCGCCGACGGCGAGCTGCCACTGCGCGCAGCACGCGGCGAGCGCGCCGCCGAGCGCCGCCGCCGTGGCGATCCACCCCGGAAGCCGGCTGCCGCTGCGCCGGCGGCTCAGGATCAGCCAGGCCGCCGCGCCGTAGACGACGCCGTCGAGCAGGTCGACGAGCGAGTAGAGCTGGCCGGCGGTGAAGCGGGGAGCCGCCACCGCCCAGCCGGCGACCGCGCCGAGCGTGAGCACGCCGGTGGCGACGAGGACGGCCCAGGCCGTTCGACGCGGAGCGAGGAGGTCGTCACGCATGTCGGGTCCACTGTGTCAGGCCGGGAGGCGTCGGGGGACCACCTGAACGGCGTGAGCCGGATGGCGGGCCAGGCGTTACCCGGGCTCGCCGTACCGTTCCCGCGCCGGCGCGGCCCGCCGCCGTCACCCTGCGGGCCGCGGTGTCCCGGCGGCCAGGGGCGGATGTCCCGGTCCGGCCGGGACGGGGGGATCGGCCGTGCGGTGCGGCGACGGCGTCCCGGGCCGGACGGGATCGGCGTCCCTGGCGGGCCGGGACGCCACGCCGGTTGACTGCCGGGCATGACCGACACCACGCCGGACCACATCCCGGCCCACGTCAAGAACTCCTACGTCAACTGCTCCGAGTACACCCGCGCGCCCCGGCTCACGCCGCCGCCCGCCGACGTCCGCGGCGACGCCGTGGTGCTGTCGCTCCGCCCGGCCGCACCGGCCGCTCCGCCCGTCGAGGTCACCCGGTGACGGTGGCCGCCGCGCCGGGCCTGCTCCCCGCCTGGCGGGAGTGGCTCGCCGAGAACCTGGCGATGGGCGTCGCCGCCGGGCAGGCCCGCGCGGCGGCCGTCGCCGCCGGCGCGGACGCCGACGCCGTCGACGCGGAGCTGGCGGCGCTCGCCGGCCACCCGTACTTCGCCGTGTGCCGGCGGCTCGCGCTGCGCTACGACTGGATGGAGTCGGTACTGGACACCTACCGGGTGCTGCGCGAGGACGACGGGGGCCGCGTCCTGGAGCGCCGGTCCGATCCCGGCGCCGAGGAGTTCTTCGCCCGCTACTACTTCGGCAACCGGCCGGTCGTGCTCGACGGCCTGATGGCGGACTGGCCCGCGCGGGACTGGACGCCGGCCCGGATGGCCCGCAGGTGCCCGGACGCGGTCGTCGAGGTGATGACCGGCCGCGAGGCGAACCCCGATCACGCCTGGCAGTACGACAGGCACCGCACCACCATGCCGTTCGCGGACTACGTGGCGCTGCTGGACTCCGGTGCGCGGACGAACGACTACTACATGGTGCCGCGCAACGAGAACTGGAACGGCGCGCTGCGGGCGCTCGCCGCCGACGTGCGGCCGCCGGCACACCTCGTCGACCCGTCCGGTGGCGGGCACCTGCTGCTGGGGCCGGCCGGCACCGTGACGCCGTTGCACGTGGACAACAGCACCGTCCTGCTCTGCCAGGTGCTCGGGCGCAAGCACGTCCGGCTGGTGCCGTCGTACCAGCGGCATCTGGTCTATCCCCGCGGCGGGACGTTCAGCGCGGTGGACGCGGCGCGACCGGACCTCGACCGGCATCCCCGGTACGCCGAGGCGACGGTGCTGGAGACGGTGCTCGAACCGGGGCAGATGCTGCTGGTGCCGGTCGGCTGGTGGCACTGGGTGCACGCGCTGGACGTCAGCGCCACTGTCACGTTCCACCACTTCCGGGTGCCCGGCCGCAACCATCGGATGGCCACGCCGCCGGCGGCCGGTGTGGAGGCCGTGTAGCGAGCGTCACACGCGGCCACAGTGGCTGGTCCGGCGCCGCCGGCGCGGTCGTCCGGCCGGCCGGGTCCACCGTCCGGGGGAGGTGCGCGCGGACGGCCCGGGGGCCGGTCATGTCGGCCGCCCCGGGCAAGGTGCTCGTGGACGGCGTCGTGCGCGTCGGCGGGACCGAGATGTTCTGCCTGCGTATGCTCCAGGCCCGCGACGCGGCCCACGTCGGCCGGCAGTTCTTCGCCCGGCACGACCCGGCGGCCGAGTGGTTCGACGACCTGCGTCCCGCCCCCGGCTCCTGGTGGCCGGCATGATCGCCGCCGCCGAACCGACACTGACCGCTCCTCGCGCCGACCGCCAACGCGGTCCTCTTCGGCTACCAGGCGGCGATCACGCCGGACCGGTTGCAGGGCCGGGTGGTCAGCGTCATCTTCCTGGCCGCCACCTCGGCCGCCGCCCTCGCCCCGGGACTGGCCGGACTGCTGCCGGCCCGGTTCCCGGTGGCCGTGACCTTGCTGGTCTTCGCCGGGCTCGTCGCGGTCTCGGCGGTGATCGCGACGCTGAGCAGCGGAATCCGGTCGATGAACACCCAGGAGTCGCCGTAACCACACGGGCGCCCGCGGCCGGCGGCCCGCCGGGAGGCAGGATGGCCTCGGGCCGGCCGTCGGCCGGACGGAGGTGGGAGCGGCGTGATCGAGGGGTGGCACGGCTGGTTCGGCACGATCAACGGGGTCGTGCTGCTCACGGCGGCCGCGTCGCCGGCGGCCGCGCTGGTGGTGTGGGTGCTGGCGCGCCGGCGTGGCGGCGGCGGCCCGGCGTGGCAGCGGTCCCTGGCCGAGGTGGGCATCGTCTACGGGACCGTGCCGTGGGTCTGGATGATCATGCTGCCGGGGGAGGGCGCCGGTGTGGTCCCCGGCCGGGTGAGCCTGGTGCCGCTGCGGGATCTGCTCACCGTCCTCGCGAGCGGGCCGCTGACCGTGACGGTCCAGATCGTCGGCAACCTGCTGGTGTTCGCGGCGGTCGGGTTCTTCGGCCCGCTGCGGTTCGCGGCGCTGGCGTCGGTGCCGCGGATCCTGGTGCTCGCGGCCGGCTGCTCGGTCCTGGTCGAGGTCGCGCAGTACGCCCTGCGGCTGGACCGGGTGTCCTCGGTGGACGACGTCCTGCTCAACTCCGCCGGCGCCGGACTGGCCGCGCTGGCGTCGCGCCGCTGGTGGCGCGAACCGGCAGCGGTGTCACCGGCCGCGACCGGCCCGTCGCCGGTTCGCTGAGCGGGGCGCGGCTCGGGCTACGCGGACGGCACGATGGGCCGGGCCGGCCGGCCCGGCCCATCGCGTGCGTCAGGTCGACGCGATCATCGTCCGCTCAGCAGATCTTCTTGGCCAGAGCGGTGGTGGCGCCGCCGTGCTCGTACGAGACGAGCAGCGAGGTGCCGGCCGGGAGCGCCCCGCTCAGCGGCAGGACGAGGGTGCCGTCCTTGCGCAGAGCGGCGGTGGTCTCCGCCACGACCCGGGTGCCGTCCCAGAGGAAGGCGCGGGCGGTGCCCGCCTTCTTCACCTGGAGCTGCACGGACACCTTGCTCGCGGTGCGGGTGACCTTCTTGATCTTCACTGTGTTGTCCGCCAGCTTGGCGTAACCACCCGGCGCCACCCCGTCCGAGACGGACTGGAGGAGGGTCTGCGGCGAGTCCACGCTCTGCGCCGCCGTGTCGGGCATGATCGGAGCCTTCGGCGCAGACGGCTTCGCCGCCAGGCCCGGCAGCGTCGCGTTGCCCCAGCGCCACGGGTCGGCCCGTACGCCGCTCCAGGTCGACCAGCCGACCCGGGTCTGCGCGGTCAGGTCCTGCGTGTCCGAGTCGTTGACCAGGATGTTCAGGCCCATCCGGTTCGGGTCGACGGCGTCCGGCAGCACGCTGAACGGGATCTTGACCTCGATCCGGTACCCCGTGTACGGGCTGCTGGTCACCACGGAGGCGATCTCCACACCCGGCGCGGTCTCCGGGCCGCCCTGGTGGTTGTCCCGCTCCCGGGCGAAGCACGGCGGGTTCCCGTTGGCCGGGTCGTTCGTGGCCGGGAAGAGCGCCATGTTGAACACCGTGGAGGTGTTCGCCGAGTTGCCGCGCGGGTCGATGCCGAACTCGATGTTGTCGTTACGCCGCGGACGCTTGCAGTCCTCCGGCGGCAGGACGGTGCCGAGCACGTCGTCGGTGATGGTGAAGATGGCGTACAGGGCGTCATCGGTGTGGGTGAGCTGGGCGGTGCCGGAGATGTCCGACGCCGGGGCGGCGGTGCCCTCCCAGCGGGTGGAGATGTCGATGACCTCGCCGGTGTACTCGTGGTCGTGACCGTGGCCGTCCACCGTCGGCGCGGTGGCGGCCTTCGGGATCGTGGTGACCGGGACCAGGTTGAACGCACCCGGCTCGCTCGCGCTGCCACCGGTGTAGCTGGTCTCGATCTGCACCCGGTAGGCGCCGTTGTCCGGGGCGCGGTTGGCCGTCGGCAGCGACGTGTCGGTGTTGGTGACGGTGAACGTCACCGAGGTGCTGGCGCCCGGCCGGAGCCCGCTGTACGGCACCTGCTGCTCGGCCACCGAGAAGCCGGCGGGGACGTTCAGCTTGACCGCGCCGGACTCGACCCGGGTGCCGTGGTTGGTCAGGTTGACCTTGACGCTGCGGGTGCCGCCGCTGGGGATGTTCAGCAGGGACTCGATGAGCGCGTCGAGCTGCTGGGTCTTGTTCCGCACGGTCCACGCGCGGAAGTCGGCGATCTCCTCCAGCGGCTCCAGGGTGCCGCGCACCGGAGCGGTGCCCTGAACCCGGGCGCTGCTGGTGCCGCTGCCGTCCTTCTTGCTGGTCAGCGTGGCGTCGATCTTGAAGCGGGTGCCCACCTCGACCTGCGCGGGCGGCGTGACGGTGAAGGTCTTCACGACCTCCTTGCCCGGGGTCAGCGTGCCGACGTTGCCGTTGCCGCTGACCGTCCAGCCGGCCGGCACGCTCAGGGTGACCTTGGCCCCCGGAACGGCCTTCTCGGCGTACAGGACGGTGTCCACCTTGATGGGCTGGCCGCCGACGGCCTCCCAGGTGCGCGGACGCACGTGGACCTCGGTGCCCAGCGGCAGGCCGCCCGGAGCGCGCAGGGTGGCGCCCTGGAGCGCACCGGTGCCGGCGCCCACGTTCGGGTCCGGGTACGGCGTGCGGGTGTCGATCAGCGTCAGCCGGTTGCAGCCGATCGCGTTCGGGTCGGTCGACGGGAAGGAGCTGTTGCCCCAGCCCTGCGACACGTACTCCCGGCGGGCCCAGGTCTGGACCGTGTTCCACCGGTTGCCGTCGTGGCGCGCCGACTCGTAGCCCTGCCAGGTGCCGAAGATGACGCTGCTGGCCTCGGCCGGCGTGAACGTGGTCTCACAGGCGGGGCCGTTGGCGCCGGTGGTGCCGCTGCCGCCGGTCTGGAAGATGCGGGAGACCCGCCAGGGCTTGAGGCCCTCCTTCTTGATCTGCTCCGGGAACGCCTTCGGGTCGGCAGCCGCGTAGAAGGCCTCCACGGCCAGCATGGCCGCCTTCTGGTGGTTGCCGTGGTTGCCCTGCGTCGCCGAGGGGTTCATCGTGAGGATGACCTCGGGCTTGGTGGTCCGCAGGACCCGCACGATCCGGGACAGCGTCTCCTGGTGGCCCCAGACCTCCTCGGTCAGGGGAGCGCTGGCGGTGTACCAGAAGTCCAGCGCGTCCAGGTTGTAGATGTGCTCGACGCCGGCCCAGGCGACGGCCTTGCGCTCCTCGGCCTCCCGCAGGATGCCGAGCTCCGGGCCCTCCTCGAGACCGGTGGCGTTGCCACCGCCCTCGCCGCGGGTGGTGGTGATGACGCCGGCCTTCATGCCGTGATACTCGTTCCAGTATCCGAGCATGCCGAGCTGGCCGGCCTCGTCGTCCGGGTGGGCGCCGATGAACATGATGTCCAGGTCGACCGGCTTGTCGGACTTCTTGGCCTGGGGCTTCGGTGATGCTTGCTGGGGGTTGGCCTGGGCCGGAGTGGCCAGGCCCAACGACAGCAGACCGCACATGGCGATCGCCGCGCTGGTGCGCCATCTCATGGGCATACCTCTTCGTCTCGAAGCGAGAGTGCTGCGGCTGGGGACGGTCGGCCCGGCACGGGCCGGCTGACACGGTGGCTCGTGCCGGGCCGTGTTGCAGACAGCTGTCCACTGAGGACCGTGAGGTCCCCGGGGGTCGTGGTGCTCGACAACGGGATGGTGGTGCTCGCGCACCGTCACGGCGTGAGCGGTACGCACGGTGGCGACGTCGGTCCACCGGAAGGCCTTCGGGCCGTAACCTAGGGATCTTGCGGAGGCGTCGTCAATAGCCCTGGACGACTTTCTTCCTTATCCGAATAAACAATCGCCCCTGCTCAGGGCGACCGCTGGGAGGCCGACGATGACCTGTGGACAGTCTATGTCCCGGTTTGGGGCCCCAATGTGGACCACAGGGCTCGTTTTTGCCTGCCATGTCGGGCTGGCCCCGGCCCGCCCCGCTTGTCGGCCGCAGAATCTCCCCTGGTCGGCGGACCGAGATCATCTCGTTACTTGACGGCAGAATTTTTTCTCACTAGGAAGAAAGTGTGTCTGACAAAGCCCCGACCAGCCCGGTCAGCCGTGAGCGGTCCCGTGAGATCAAGCGTCTCTCGGTGATCTTGGCCGCCCGGCAGGCCCGGCGGCTGTCCCGAGTCGACCTGGCCGAGATGACCGGCCTCTCGGCGGCCACGGTGACCGCGCTCGTGCGGGAACTCGTCGCCGAGGGCTACCTCATCGAACGCGGGCCCGGCGCGCCCACCACCGGCCGGCCCCGGGAGATGCTCGAGTTCAACCCCCGCGCCGAACTCGTCGCGGCGGTGTCTCTGGAGCCACCCCGGATCAGCTGCGAGATCGCCGACAGCGAGGGCGCGGTCATCGCGCACCGCGTCGCGCGGCTCGGCGCGAACGTGGTGGAGACCGTCTGCGAGTTCGTCCTCGACCTGGTCGGCGACAACCTGCCCTCGCTCCGCGGCGTCGCCATCGCGGTGCCCGGCGTGTCCAGCAACGGCGCGGTACGCCTCGCGCCGTCGGTCGGACTGGTCGAGGCGTGGCCGATCGGTGAATCCGTGCAACGGCGGCTCGGCGTACCCGTGGTCGTCGACAACGACGTGAACCTCATGGCCGCCGGCGAATGCGTGGCCGGCGCCGGCGCGGACGTGGCGAACCTGCTGCTGATCCACGTGGCCGACGGCATCGGCGCCGGCCTCGTGCTCGACGGCAAGGTCCGCCGCGGCGCCAGCGGAGCGGCCGGCGAGGTCGGCTTCCTGCCGCTGGGCGGCGCGACCGAGCGCCGCTACAGCGGCGTCGGCGAGTTCGAGGCCCGGTGGTCGGTGAACGCCATCGCGGAGCGGGTCGTCGCGCTCAACCCGGGGCGCCGGCCCGAGTCACCGGTACGGGAGCTGAGCGGGCTCGCCGCGACGTCGGCGCCCGCCCGCGAGTACCTCGACGAGGTCCTCGGCGCCTGGGCCGGGCTCATCCTCTCCTGCGCCTGCGTCGTCGATCCGGGCCTGGTGCTGCTCAGTGGCGCCGCCGCCGAACTCGACGACGCGGCCCTCGACCAGCTCCAGACCCTCGTCTCCGCCCGGACCCCGGCTCCCACCGAGGTGCGCCGGGCCACCCTCGGCGACCAGGCAGTGCTGCACGGAGCGATCAGCTACGCGCTCTCGGCAGCGGTGCCCCGCCCCTCGCTTCCCTGACCGAACCCCGGCCCCCGACGACCCCCGACCCCGACCCCGCACCCACCACCCCGGCCCACCACCCACCTCACCGAACGCCGTCGCGGCGACCCGCGTCCCCACCACTGACGACAGGTCGCGGCGCGATGCGTCGCGCCCCGGTACGGCGCGACGCGCTGATCTTCCTTC
The DNA here is from genome assembly GCF_049538395.1 of Micromonospora sp. AB353. Lineage (NCBI taxonomy): Bacteria > Bacillati > Actinomycetota > Actinomycetes > Micromonosporales > Micromonosporaceae > Micromonospora > Micromonospora sp. AB353. The sequence goes on from NZ_JBMVFV010000029.1 coordinate 52,764, forward strand.
CCCGCTTCCGATAGTTCCCCCGCATGATGGAGGTACCAATGAAACGTCGTTTGGCCCTGGCCGTCGCGTTCAGCGCGCTGCTGGCCGTGAGCGCGTGCGGCAGCAGCGACGACGACAAGGACACCGGCTCCTCCGGCTCCGCGCCGGCTGAGAAGGTCGTCATCTACAGCGCCCGCGACAAGTCGGTCACCGACTACGTCGTCGAGCAGTTCACGGCCAAGAACCCCGAGTACAAGGGCAAGGTCGAGGTGCTCAACATGGGCGCCCAGGAGGTGCTCGAGCGGGTCCGCGCCGAGAAGGCCAACCCGCAGGCGTCGGTCTGGTGGGGCGGCACCCAGCAGGGCCTCGCCGCCGGCGCGTCCGAGGGCCTGCTGGAGTCCTGGCAGCCGTCGTTCGCCTCGAAGATCGACGCGCGGTACAAGGACGCCGAGGGCCGCTGGTTCGGCGAGATCCTGCTGCCCGAGGTCATCATGTACAACAACAAGGCGCTGACCCCGGAGACCGCGCCGAAGGACTGGGACGACCTGGTCGACCCGAAGTGGAAAGACAAGATCATCATCCGGGACGTGGCCGCCTCCGGCACCATGCGCTCGATCTACGCCTCGATGATCCAGCGCTACACCCCGGACGGGTCCAACCCGCAGCCCGGCTACGACTGGCTGCGCAAGCTCGACGCCAACACCGTCGAGTACGCCGCCAACCCCAGCGACCTCTACCTCAAGATGTCGCGTGAGCAGGGCGTGGTCAGCGCCTGGAACCTCCAGGACATCCTGCTCCAGGCCAACGAGAAGATGCCGTTCGGCTACGTGATGCCGGCCTCCGGCGCGCCGGTGCTCGTCGACGGCGTCGCCGCGGTCAAGGGCGGCAACAGCGAGGGCGCGAAGAAGTTCCTCGAGTTCCTGTTCGACGACTCGCTGCGGGCCAGCCTCGCCAAGGACTACTTCCAGATCCCCGCCGTCGAGATCGCCGAGAAGCCCGAGTGGCTGACCAAGCTCGACCTCAAGCCGATGGACGTCGACTGGAACGTGATCGGTAAGAACGAGACCGCCTGGATCACCCACTGGAACGCCCAGATCAAGGGCAAGGGCTAAGACGCTCGGAACCGGGCCGTGCTCCGGCACGGCCCGGCTTCGTCCTGGAAGGACCCACGAAATGATCGATGTCCGACTGACGGCGGTCAGTAAGCGCTTCGCCAAGTCGAGCGACTCCGCGGCGGTCGATGACGTCACCGTCACCATCGGGGCCGGCGAGTTCTTCACGCTGCTCGGGCCGAGCGGTTGTGGCAAGACGACGACGCTGCGCATGGTGGCCGGCTTCTACTTCCCGACCTCCGGTCACATCCACTTCGGCGACGACGACGTCACCCACTGGACGCCGAACAAGCGGGACACCGGCATGGTGTTCCAGAACTACGCCCTGTTCCCGCACATGACGGTGGCGCAGAACGTCGCGTACGGGCTCAAGGTCCGCCGGGTCTCCCGCGCCGAGCAGGCCCGCCGGGTCACCGAGGCGCTCGAACAGGTGCACCTCGCCGGGTACGGCGACCGGCGCATCGACGCGCTCTCCGGCGGCCAGCAGCAGCGCGTCGCCCTGGCGCGGGCCCTGGTGATCCGTCCCCGCACCATGCTGCTCGACGAGCCGCTGTCGAACCTCGACGCGAAGCTGCGCGAGGAGACCCGCGCCGAGATCCGGCGCATCCAGCGGGAGAGCGGCACCACCTCGATCTACGTCACGCACGACCAGGCCGAGGCGATGGCGATGTCGGACCGGATCGCCGTGATGGAGTCCGGCCGGGTCCAGCAGGTCGGCACCCCGCACGAGGTCTATTACCAGCCCGCGAACGCGTTCGTGGCCCGGTTCATCGGACGCAGCAACGTGCTGAGCCTGCCGGTGACCGGCGCGGCGGAGCAGCGCGTCCACGTGCGCCTGCCCGGCGGCGCCGTCATCGAGATCGGCGCACCCGCCGGACACGGGCTCAGCGAGGGCGACACCGCACTGGTCTCCGCGCGCCCCGAGCACATCGCGCTCGGCGGCGACGACGACACCGCGGCCATGCGCGGCCGCGTCAGCCACGTCGAGTTCACCGGCATGGCCACCCACGTCACCGTCGACGTCGACGGCGACGAGGTGATGGCCGCCCTGGTCGACGCGCCCGCCGGCATCCAGCTCGGCGACGTCGTGGGCCTGCGGCTCACACCCGAGCGGCTCTGGGTGGTCAAGCCGTGACCACTGCGACCCCGACCGCCCCCGGCTGGGCGGCGGCCCTCGGCCGGCGCCTGGCCGGCGGGGCGAACTCCCGATGGTTCCCCTACCTGCTGGTGCTGCCGCTGGTCCTGGTGCTGTGGGGCTTCGTCGTCCAGCCGATGTTCGCCACCTTCCGGGAGAGCGTCAGCGCCAACGGCACCGACAACTACCTCCAGTTCCTCTCCTCCTCCGGGGTGGCCCGCGAGTCGCTGTTCACCTCGCTGTTCATCTCCGCGGCGAGCGTGCTGCTCTGCGGCGTCGTCGGCGTGGCGATGGCGTTCCTGCTCAAGCGGTTCCACTTCCGCGGCCGGCGGCTCATCGAGGCGTTCATCCTGGTGCCGGCGGCCCTGCCGCCGCTGATCGGCGCCGTGTCCTTCCAGCTGCTCTACAGCAACATCGGCATCGTGCCGCGCGGCCTCCAGGCGCTGCTCGGCACCGACAAGCCGATCCTGGCCTTCGACGGCATCGCCGGCGTGCTGGTGGTGCACACGTTCACCATGTACCCGTTCTTCTACCTGGCCGCCTCCGCGGCGCTGGCCGGGATGGACCCGTCGGTCGAGGAGGCGGCCTACAACCTCGGTGCGGGCCGGGTACGCGTGTGGCGCACCGTCCTGCTGCCGATGCTCACCCCGGCGCTCATCTCCGCGTCGCTGCTGGTCTTCATGACGTCGCTGGCGTCCTACACCGCGCCCCTGCTGTTCAACGTCAGCCAGACCATGACGATGCAGATCTACATCAACCGCACCAACGGCGACCTGCCGATGGCCTCGGCGTACGCCTCGGTGCTCGGCATCGTCTCGATCATCTTCCTGCTCGGCATGCGCTGGTACGAGGGGCGGCGCAACTACCAGTCGCAGTCCAAGGGCGTCTCGGCGGTCCGGCGGGAGATCACCAACCCGATCGGCCGCTGGCTCGCGCCGCTCGCCTCGGTGCTGGCCACCCTGGTGCTGCTCGCCCCGGTCGGCGCGATCGCGCTCGTCGCGTTCTCCGAGGACCGGTCCTGGACCACCGAGGTACTGCCGCCGACGTACACGTTCGAGAACTTCGTCACCATCTTCACCGACCCCAAGGCGTTCCAGCCGATCCTCAACTCGGTGCAGATGAGCCTGCTCGCGGTCGTCGGCTGCGTGGTGATCGGCGTGCTCATCGCGTACGCGGTGCGGCGGCTCACGTTCGTCGGACGCGGCCTGCTCGACGTGGCCGTGATGATCGCCTGGGCGCTGCCCGGCACGGTCGTGGCGATCAACCTGATCTCGGCGTTCAGCACCGGCAACGCGTTCAGCTTCGGGCAGGTGCTGGTCGGCACGTTCTGGATCCTGCCGCTCGCCTACTTCGTGCGGTTCCTGCCGATCGTGTTCCGGTCCAGCTCCGCGACGTTGGCGCTGATCGACCCGTCGCTGGAGGACGCCGCCCGCAACCTCGGCGCCTCCTGGCTGCGCGCCTTCTACACGATCACCGTCCGGTTGATGCTTCCCGGTGTGCTCGCCGGCGCGCTGCTGGCGTTCGTGCACGGCGTCGGCGAGTTCGTCGCCTCGGTGCTCATCTACACCTCGTCGACGGTGCCGATCTCGGTCGCCATCAACAACCGCATGTACAGCTTCGAGCTGGGCACCGCGGCCGCGTACGGCATGCTCCAGGTGCTGCTCATCTTCGTGGTGATGTGGTTCTCCGGGCGGCTGGAGAGCAGCCGCACCGCGACCCGGAGGGCCGAGCAGTGGACGAACTGATCGAGCGGTGGCGGACCGGGGGAGGGCTGCTCCCGGTCACCCGGGTACCCGGGCACGCGTTCGCCACCGTGACCGAGGCGGCCGACCTGGCGGTGCTGCCGGTCGGCGCGGTCGAGTGGCACGGTCCGCACCTGCCGATCGGAACCGACCTGATCCTGGCCGAGGGCTTCGCCGGGGAACTGGCCACCGGGTCCGCCCGGGCGGTGCTGTTCCCGGCCACGCCGTACGCCGCCTGCCCGGGCCAGACCCGGCAGTGGCCGGGCACCGTGGCGCTGCGGCCGGAGATCGCCGTCGGCTACCTCGCCGACGTGCTCGCCGGCATCGTCGAGGCGGGCTTCACCCGGGTGCTCGTGGTCAACGGGCACGACGCCAACATGTCCACCGTCCGCGCGGCGATGGAGTGGGTGTCCGGCCGGCACCGGGCCAGCATGATGCTGGTGAACTGGTTCCAGCTCGTCGGCCCGGACGAGACCACCGAGATGTTCGGTGAGCTGCCGGCCCGGGGGCACGGCGGCGCGTACGAGAGTTCCGCGGTGCTCGGCTTCGACCCGGCCGCGGTACGCCTGGACGCGGCGCCGGACCTGCCGCCCAAGCCGAAACTGCCCACCCCGTACCCGTACGTGCTGGTGGAGTCGCGCCCCGACCCCTGGCAGGGCTGGTCGGGCCACGTCTCGCTGGCAGGTGAGGAGGCCGGCGGCCGGATCCGCGCCACCGCCGGCACCCGCCTGCGCGAGCTGGTCGGGGCGTGGCTCGCCGCGCCGCTGCCGGGGCCGCCCGGCGCCGACCGGCCCGACCAGCCGACCGGATGACAGTCACGCCCCAGGACCACGCACCACCTCGGGAGGCCTCCATGAGCCCGTCACTGACCGTCTACCAACAGCACCACCTGCGCGTCGTGTTCGACCACCACGTCGCCAACCTCTACCCGGCGATGGTCACGGCCAGCAAGGCCCACGTCGTCATGCTCGCCGAGCAGGGCCTGATCTCCGACGAGGCCGCCGCGACGATGCTGCGCGGCCTGGTCGCCCTCGCCACGGACCGGCCCGAGGAACTGGAGTACGACGGAAGCGTCGAGGACGTCTACTACACGCTGGAGAAGCGCCTCGCCGCCGCGGCCGGCATCGAGGTGTCGCAGTTGAGCGTGCAGCTCGCGCGCAGCCGCAACGACCTCGACGCCGGCGTCTTCCGGATGGTGCTGCGCGACCAGCTGCTCCAGGTGCTCGACGCCCTGCTGGCGACCGGTCGTACCGTGCTGGACCGCGCGGACCGGCACGCCGACGTGGTGATCACCGGCTACACGCACCGCCGACCGGCCCAGCCGACGAGCATCGGGCACGTCTTCGCCGGCTACGCCGAGGCGCTCGCCGGCGAGGCCGCCGCGTACGCCGGTCTGCTGGACGAGATGAACCGCTCGCCGCTGGGCTCCTGCGCCTTCGCGGGCACCGACCTGGACATCTCGCCCCGCCGACTGGCCGACCTGCTCGGCTTCGACCAGCTCATCGTCAACTCGTACGAGGCGGTGGCCGGTGCCGACCACCTGGTCCGGGTCGCCACGCTCAACGCGCAGGCGCTCGCCACCGGCGCCCGGCTCGCCCGCACCCTGATGGACTGGCTGAGCTGGGGCTGGGTGGTCACGCCCGGCGAGTTCACCCAGGGCAGCAGCATCATGCCGCAGAAGCGCAACCCGGTGGTGCTGGAACACCTCGTCTCGATGGCCGGCGCGGCCGCCGCGGACGCGGCGAGCGTGCTCAACAACGTCGGGGCCGCCTGGTGGGAGGACTCGAACAACGCCACCACCGACGTGCAGTCCCGGCTCTGGGAGGGCGACGACCGGGCGTACCGGTTCTTCTCGCTGCTCGGCGGTCTGATCGAGAAGCTGGATCCGCAGCGCCCGCCGTCCGGCGAGGAGATCGTCGCCGCCGGCGCCACCACCACCGCGGCGGCCGACGCGCTGGCCCGTCACGGGGTGCCGTTCCGGGGCGCCCACTCGCTGCTCGGCCGGCTGGTGCGCGGCGGCGCGCCGGCGACCTGGACCGAGGAACTGGTCCGGTCCACCGCCGCCGACCTCGGCCTGGCGCTCGACGACGCCGCGGTACGGGACCTGCTGGCCGCCGCGGTCCGCCCCGAACTCGTGCTGCGCCGCGCCCAGGCCGACGGCCCCGGCGAGGCGGCCGTCCGGGACCAGGTCGGACGACTGTCTACAATGCTCGACGCGGTGCAGGAGCGGGCGCAGGTGTTGCGTGAGCGGCTGACCCGTGCCGACGCGGCTCTCGCCGAGGCGGTCGCGGCGAGGGTAGGCCCGTGACGGGGCGGCAGACGCAGCTGGCCGTGGTCGCGGACGTCGTTTCGCGGCGACCACGTGATCTGGACCGACGGCCCGAAGGGCGATCTGACATCACCATGGAACGACCGGCAAATCCGCGCCTGCTCGGCATCGACTTCGGCGGCACCAAGATGGCCATCGGCGTGGGCGACACCGACGGCCGGCTGCTCGTCTCCGAGCGCCTGCCCACGATCGCCGAGCAGGGCGCGCAGCAGGCCCTCTCCCGGGCGCTGGACCGGGCGTGCGAACTCGCGGAGCAGACCGGCGGCACGATCGTCGCGGCGGGCATCGCCTCGCCCGGCGTCGTCCACGACGACGGTATCGAACTGGCGCCGAACGTGCCCGGCTGGGAGCAGTTGCGGCTGGCCGAGGCGGTCCGCGCCCACCTGAACCTGGCGCACGTGCGGGTGACGAACGACCTGAAGGCGGCGGCCCACGCCGAGCTGCGGCTCGGTGCGCTGCGCGACGCCGATCCGGGCCTCGTCGTCGGGCTCGGCACGGGAGTGGCCGCGGCGGTGACGGTGAACGGCGAGGTGCTGCCGGGCCGCCACGGTGCGGCCGGCGAGATCGCCTACGGACTCACCGACCTCAGCTGGCCGCCCCGGCTGGAACCGATGCTGGAGGCGACGTTCTCCGGCCGGGCCCTCGACGAGCTGGCGCAGCGCCTCGGCGTGGACGGCCGGGCGGCCGGCCTGTGCGCCGCCGCGGAACAGCCCGGCCCGGTACGCGAGCAGCTCCGCCTGCGCGTCGACGAACTGGCCCGCCAGCTGGTCACCTGCTGCCTGCTGCTCGACCCGCAGCGGATCGTGCTGGTCGGCAGCGTCGCCGGCAACGACCTGGTCCGGGAGCTGCTGACCGAACGGCTCACCCGGACGCTGCCGTACCCGCCGGAGGTCGTGCTGTCGGACTTCGCGCAGGACGCCGCGCTGCTCGGCGCGCTCGCCCTGGCCACCGAGGCCCAGCCCGCCACGGTCTGACCACGACGGCGGTGCGAGGCCGCCGGTGGCGACCTCCGCGCGTCACCGGGCTCCGATCCGCCGTCGCGGGTCGGAGCCGGTGAGCGCGTCGCGGGTGGCCCGGGCGACGTCGGGGTCGTACCGGTCCCGTAGATCGGTGACGAGACGGTCGGCGGTGAGGTCGTACTCCTGCGTGCCGGTGGCTGTGATGGCGTACGCGGCGACCTGGCACCCCACCGCGGCCGCGACGCGGGGCGGCAGTCCGCGGGTCACGCCGGCGAGGAAGCCGGCACGGAAGGCGTCACCGGCGCCGGTCGGGTCGACGACCCGTGCGACAGGCACCGCGGGCACCGTCTCCGACCGGCCGTCGGCACGGATCCGTACACCCGCCGGGCCGTGCGTGGTGAGCACCATGTCCACCATCGTGCTCAGCTCACCGTCCGAGACGCCGAGCTTGTCCAGCATCAGGCCGTGCTCGTACTCGTTGGTGAGCAGGTAGCGGGCACCGGTGACGAACGCGGCGATCTGCTCGCCGGACATCACGGCGAGCTGCTGGGACGGATCGGCGGCGAACGGCACACCGAGCCGGCGGCAGGCCTCGGCGTGCCGGACCATGGCCGTCGGGTCGTCGGGACCGATCGCCACCAGCCCGGTCTCGCCCGGCCGCACCACGGCGGCGAGGTCGATGTCGGCGGCCTCGGCCATCGCGCCCGGATAGAACGACGCGATCTGGCACATGTCGTCGTCGGTGGTGCAGATGAACCGGGCGGTGTACGCGGTCCGGCTCTCCCGCACGGCGTCGCAGTCGACGCCGTGGCCCTCCAGCCAGGCCCGGTACTCGGCGAAGTCCGGCCCCACCGCGCCGACCAGCGTCGGGCGCAGGCCGAGCCGGGCCATGCCGTACGCGATGTTCGCCGCCACCCCGCCGCGCCGGACGGTGAGCCGGTCCACCAGGAACGACAGGGAGACGGTGTGCAGCCGGTCCGTGACGAGCTGGTCGGCGAACCGGCCCGCGAACCGCATCAGGTGGTCGGTGGCGATCGAGCCCGTGACCACGACGTGGGCGCTCATGCGGCCGCGTTCTTCAGGTCCTGGGCGCGGTCGGTGCTCTCCCAGGTCAGCTCCGGCAGCTCCCGGCCGAAGTGGCCGTACGCGGCGGTCTGCTGGTAGATCGGCCGCAGCAGGTCCAGATCCCGGATGATCGCCGCGGGACGCAGGTCGAACACCTCCCGTACGGCCCGCTCGATCCGCCGCGCGTCCACGTTCTCGGTGCCGAACGTCTCCACCGACAGGCTCACCGGGTGCGCCTTGCCGATCGCGTACGCCACCTGGACCTCGCACCGCTCGGCCAGCCCGGCGGCGACCACGTTCTTGGCGACCCAGCGCATCGCGTACGCGGCCGACCGGTCGACCTTCGACGGGTCCTTGCCGGAGAACGCGCCGCCGCCGTGCCGGGCGTACCCGCCGTACGTGTCCACGATGATCTTCCGGCCGGTCAGGCCGGCGTCACCCATCGGGCCGCCGATCTCGAACCGCCCGGTCGGGTTGACCAGCAGCCGGTAGCCCTCGGTGTCCAGGCCGAGGCCCTCCAGCTCCGGGGCCACGACGTGCTCCCGGACGTCGGGAGTGAGCAGGGAGTCGAGCGAGATGTCGGAGGCGTGTTGCGACGACACGACCACCGTGTCCAGGCGGACCGGACGCCGGCCGTCGTACTCGACGGTGACCTGGGTCTTGCCGTCGGGACGCAGGTACGGGATGACGCAGTCGCGGCGGGCGGTCGAGAGCCGCCGGGCCAGCCGGTGCGCCAGCGCGATCGGCAGCGGCATCAGCTCGGGCGTCTCGGAGCAGGCGAAGCCGAACATCATGCCCTGGTCACCGGCGCCCTGCGCGTCCAGCAGGTGCGCCGAGTCGCCGTCCCGCAGTTCCAGCGCCTGGTCCACGCCCTGGGCGATGTCCGGCGACTGCGCGCCGATCGACACGCTGACGCCGCAGGACGCGCCGTCGAAGCCCTTCTGCGACGAGTCGTAGCCGATCCGCAGGATGGTCTCCCGCACGATCGCCGGGATGTCCGCGTACGCCTTCGTGGTGACCTCGCCCGCGACGCACACCTGGCCTGTCGTGACGAGCGTCTCCACCGCGACGCGGCTGTGCGGATCCTGGCGCAGCAGTGCGTCGAGGACACCGTCGCTGATCTGGTCAGCGATCTTGTCCGGATGGCCCTCCGTGACCGACTCGGAGGTGAACAGGCGGCTTGCCATACGGTCCTCCCTCAGGGACTGCGGTGCTCTGCTTCAGCGGTTCCCACCATTCGCGGTGGTCCCGATACCAGCGCACGGTCTCCGCCAGGCCGCGGCGCAGTGGCACCCGCGGCGTGTAGCCGAGCTCGTCGCGGATCTTCGACCAGTCCAGGGAGTACCGGCGGTCGTGGCCCTTGCGGTCCGGGACGGAGACCACGTGGTGGTCCCCGCTCACGCCGCACGCCTCCAGCAGCATCCGGGTCAGCTCGCGGTTCGGCAGCTCCGCCGTGCCGCCGATGTGGTAGACCTCGCCCGCGCGGCCGTGCCGCCGGACCAGCTCGACACCCCGGACGTGGTCGTCGACGTGCACCCATTCGCGCACGTGCATGCCATCGCCGTAGAGGGGTACCGGCCGGCCCTCCAGCAGGTTCGTCACGAACAGCGGGATCAGCTTCTCCGGATAGTGGTACGGGCCGTAGTTGTTCGTGCACCGGGTCACCCGGACGTCCAGGCCGTGGGTCCGGTGGTAGGCCAGCGCGATCAGGTCGGCGGCGGCCTTCGACGCCGAGTACGGCGACCGTGGCGCCAGCGGGCTCTCCTCGGTCCACGAGCCCTCGTCGACGGTGCCGTACACCTCGTCGGTGGACACCTGGACGAAGGTGCGCAGGCCGGCGTCGCAGGCCGCCTCGACGAGGTTCTGGGTGCCGAGCACGTTGGTGCGGACGAACTCGGCGCCGCCCTCGATGGAGCGGTCCACGTGCGACTCCGCGGCGAGGTGGACGATCTCGTCGTGCTCGCGGACCAGCGTCGACACCAGCTCCGGGTCGCAGACGTCGCCGTGGACGAAGCGGAACTCCGGCCGGTCGCGGACCGACGCCAGGTTGGCCAGGTTGCCCGCGTACGTCAGCCGGTCCAGCACGGTGACCGTGACGTCGCCCGGTCCGTCCGGGCCGAGCAGCGTCCGCACGTAGTGCGAGCCGATGAAACCGGCGCCGCCGGTGACCAGCAGCCGGGTCGTCATCGCGTCCCCCCGTTCGGCCCGGAGTCCGCGGCCCGGAACCGCCCCGGCTCACCACGCAGCAGCACGAGCGGGCTGCCGTCCCGGCGGTGGCCGAACTCGCGTACCCGAGCCACCACGATGACGTGGTCGCCGGCCCGGTGCTCGGCGTAGGGCGTGCACTCCAGCCAGGCGACCGCGCCGTCCAGGACGGGCGCGCCGCCCGGCGACGGGTGCCAGGAACAGTCCTTGAACCGCTCCACCCCGGCCGTCGCGAACCGGCGGCACAGCTCGTGCTGCCCCGCCCCCAGCACGTTGACGCACCAGCACGACGCGGCCCGCAGCCGCGGCCAGGTGGTGCTGGTGTGCGCCACGCAGAAGGAGACGAGCGGGGGATCCAGCGAGACCGACGTGAACGAGCTGATCGAGAGCCCCGCCGGCGGCGCCACCCGCCCGTGACCGGTCACCACCACCACTCCGGTGGGGAAACTGCCGAGCACCCCGCGGTAGGCGAGATGGTCCGGCGCGACGGTGGCAGCCATCTGTCCTCCCATCTCGATCGACCTGCGTCTCAGCCTCACCGGGTGGCCTAGAGGCTGGCTCGGCTCCGCCTGGAGCCGTCGCGGCGGGCCTTCCCTCCGTCCGTCGCGTCCGGTTGAATCGTGGTTCCTGCCAGGGATCGACGAGAAAGACCCGAATCTGCGGAGGGCTCATGAAATTTCTGGTCACCGGTGCCACGGGAAACGTCGGGCGGGAGGTGGTCCGGCATCTGTGCGCGGCCGGCGTGCCGGTCCGCGCGGTGAGCCGCAACCCCGCCGCAGCCGATCTGCCACCCGAGGTGGAGGTGGTCCAGGGTGACCTCCTGCGGCCGGAGACGCTGGAGAAGGCCTTCGACGGCATCACCGCGATGCACCTGTTCCCGGAGCCCGAGACGGCGGCGGCGGTCGTCGACCTGGCGCGCCGGAAGGGCGTCCGGCGGATCGTGGTGCTCTCCAGCGAGGCGGTCACCGACAACCCCGACGACGGCTACCACCGGGTGGTCGAGAAGGCCGTCGAGGAATCCGGTCTGGAATGGACACACGTGCGCCCGGGTGAGTTCGCGTTGAACAAGCGCGACACCTGGTCGGCGGCGATCCGGTCGGGCACGGTGCGGTTGGCCTTCCCGGAGGCGAAGGGTGTGCCGATCCACGAGACCGACATCGGCGCGGTGGCGGCCACCGCGTTGCGGGAGGACGGCCACTCCGGCAAGGTCTACCGGCCGACGGCCGAGCAGACGACCACGCATCGCGAACAGGTGGAGGCGATCGCCGAGGCCGTCGGCAAGCCGGTGACGATCGAGGTCATCACGCCGGAGCAGGAGAAGGAGGACCTGCTCGGCATCGGCTGGCCGGACGACCTGGTCGAGTACATCCAGGCGTACCAGCGGCAGTGGACCGTCACCCCGCCGGAGGCCCGCACCGACGTCTCGACGGTGACCGGACGCCCGGCCCGCACGTTCGCCGAGTGGGCG